>JBEVIK010000324.1:0-7998 GCA_040510715.1 Candidatus Limnocylindrales bacterium | reverse complement strand
GAGCCGCCTCGGATCGCCCAACACGTACCTGCGACCGGGCAGCCTCAACCCGGCGGGCGCCTGGACACCCCACCCCGAGAACCGGTCGGGCGCGGTCTTCGATCGCCTCGTCGACAGCACGCGACGGATCTGCCGGGCAGCCGAGTCCACCGGCGTGCAGGTCGCCGTCGAGGCGGGTGTCGTCTCCCCGCTCCACTCGCCCGGCCGCGTCAAGGACTTCCTGGACGCGGTCGGGTCGCCCGCGCTCGGCTTCAACCAGGATCCGGTCAATCTCGTCGGCACGCTCGAGGACGCCTGGGACACGACGCGCCTGGTCAACGAGTGCTTCGACGTCCTGGGCGCGCGCACCATCGGGGCGCATGCGAAGGACGTCCGCCTGGTGGACGGTCTGCTGCCCGTGTTCGAGGAGGCCGAGATCGGCGCGGGACTCATCGATCACGTGACGTTCCTTCGCCGGCTACAGGCCGCCGCGCCCGATGTGCACGTGCTCATCGAGCACCTGCCACAGGACCGCTTCCCGGCGGCCGTCCTTGCACTCACCGCGTTCGCCGTCGAGGCCGGAGTCACATGGGACGCGCCGGCACTGTGAAAGGGGATGTGATGTCGCTGACCGGCAAGCGGATCATCGTCACGGGCGCCGCGACCGGCATCGGAAGGGCGACCGCGCTCGAGGTCGCGTCACGCGGCGCGCAGGTCGCGGCATTCGACGTGAACGATGACGCGGGGTCGGCCGTCGTGGACGCGATCGTCGAGGCCGGTGGCAGCGGCCGGTACTGGCACGTGGACGTGTCGGTCGAAGCGGATGTCGAGGCAGGCGTGGCGGGGGCCGTCGACTGGCTCGGGGGTGGTCCTGACGTCCTCCTCCACCTGGCCGGTGTCCTGCAGGGCGCATGGGTGGATATCGCGGAGTTCCCAGAGGCGACCTGGGACCGGGTCCTGGACATCAACCTCAAGGGCTCGTTCCTCGTCGCGAAGCACGTGGCCGCCCGGATGCAGCGGAACGGCTCCGGGGTGATCATCCTCACGGCCTCGGGTGCGGGGGTCACGGCGGGCAGCTCGTCGTACGCGTACGGATCGAGCAAGGGCGGCGTGCACGGGCTCGCCATGGTCCTGCGGGGCCACCTCGCGGATCGGGGCGTGCGCGTGAACGACGTCTGCCCCGGCAACGTGGTGTCTCCGCTCAAGCTCGAGGTGATCGAGGAGATGTACCGCAAGACCGGGGACCGGGCGGCCTACGAGGCGGATCTCGCGGGCCTGGTGCAGCCGGAGGGCATCGCCAGCATCATCGCGTGGCTCGCGTCCGATGAGGCGGCCTACGTGACGGGCACCATCTTCACCCGCTGAGGAGCACGTCCTCCACCCGGATGCTGCGTCGCTCGGCGGCGGATCGATATGCACCGAACACCAGCGCCAGGGTCCCCAGGTTGTCGCGGCCGGAGGTGATCGGGGTCCGGCTGGTCGCCACGGCGTCCATGAGGTCGGTCATGGGGCCCAGGAACGCGTCGGGGATCCAGCGCGTGTCGAAGTCGAACGACCTCGGCTCCTCGTCCGTGCGGTACAGCGTCAGCGTGTCGGGTCGCCCGTCCGGGTAGTCGTACATCAGTCCGAGCGTCCCTTCGAGTGCCCCCTGGGTGCCCAGGAACCGGAACTCGGCGAACGGCGGCCCGTGCTGGTTGTAGTGGTTCACGGCGACGAGCGCCTGGCGTCCGTCGGCATAGTCGAGCACGGTGCAGGTCCTGGTCTCCCCCTGGACGGGCTCCTGGTCGGGATACCGGCCGTGGACGCTGGTGATCCATTCCGGGTCGCCGAGCACCGATCGCATGGCGTCGAGGTAGTGGATGCTGTGGTACATGACCTCGAGGCGGGGCGCGGCAGCGAGCCAGGGCCACAGGTGCCAGCCGGTGGCCACCGAGACCTGGATCTGACCCTCCGTGGGTCGCCCGATCGCGTCCCGGGCCACGAGGTCGCGGCTGGCCGCGATGCCCGCATCCCAGCGCATCTGCTGGTTGACCGCGAGCAGGACGCCCGCCGCCTCGGCCGTCTCCACCATGCGACGGGCCGTCCCCATCTCGAGCGAGAACGGCTTCTGGCACAGCATGTGACGACCCGCGGATGCCGCCAGGGACACGATCTCCGGCTGGACCCATGGGGGCACGGCGATGTCCACGATGTCCACGCCTGGCATGGCCACGAGCTCGTCGGTGCTCGAGGCCACGACCGGGATGTCGAACTCATCGGCGACCGCACGCGCACGCTCCGGATCCAGGTCGAACACGGCGCGCACGCTGAGGCCGCCCTGCCGATATGCGGGGAGATGGCCGTACTGGACGATGCCCCCACAGCCCACGATGCCGATCCCGAGGTCCCGGCCACGACCGTCCGGGATGCGCCACGCCGGCTCGATGTCGCGTGCGAGCTCGCTCATTCGGTGTGGAAGACCTCCACCATCGAGGCCCACCACTCGCCCTCGGCTCGCCCTTCGAGTGGCTGCTGCATGGGCATCATGACCTCCCACCATCGCTGGGTCTCGGGGTCCGCGGCCATCCGGGCCATGTCGCCCTCGAAGTCATCGCCGATGTACTCGAAGTACGCGAACAGCTGGTCCCCGAAGGAATAGATGGAGTAGTTGCGGATGTTGGACGCCCGGATCGTGGCCAGCACGCTCGGCCACACCGCGGCGTGGGCGGCGACGTACTCCGTGTAGCTCTCGGGCTTCACGCCGATGACCTGACCGAATCGCTGCATCGTCAGCCTCCGATGGAATAGACGGCGGCGGCCGTCCCGCCGAGGATGGCGGCGCGTTCGGCGTCGTTGACGCCCAGCAGCGTGAGCGCTCGCCCCGTCTCGGTCCACACGCGCTGATAGTCGCCGGCAAGGATCGCCACGGGCCAGTCGCTGCCGGCCATCAACCGGTCGGCCCCGAACATGTCGATGGCATGGCCGATGGGCTCCACGAGATCCTCCGCGGTCCAGGTCTCCCAGTCCGCGGCCGTGTTGAGGCCGGAGACCTTGGCGAGCACGTTGGGATGCGCCGCCGCCGCCGCGATGTCGCGCTTCCATGCGACCAGGTCCCCGGACGCGATGGGGGGCTTGGCCAGGTGGTCGATGACGATGCGCAGGTCGGGGCATGCCTGCGCGAGGGTCGGGACATGTCCCAGGTGCAGCGGGTACACGGCGACGACCTCGAACACCAATCCGCGGGCCTCCAGCTCGCGCAGCCCGGCGATCACATCGGGCCGGATGAGCCAGTCGGGGTCGGGCTCGTTGTGGTTGAGATGCCGGACCCCTCGATACTTCGGGTGGGCAAGGTAGCGGTCGTCGAGGGCGCTCGCGGCCGTGGCCGCGTGCTCGAGGGGCACCCATCCGATCACTGCGCCGATCCAGGGCTCGACGGCAGCCTGGGCCAGCATCGCATCCGTGTCCGCGAACGAGTTCGCGGACTGCACCAGCACGGTGCGGTCCACCCCCGCGGCCGTCAGCTGGGGGAGGAGCTCAGCGGGCTGGAACGAGCGATAGATCGGGCCGTACGCGGGTACCAGCCACGGGTACTCGACCCGCTCGAGGTCCCAGAAGTGCTGGTGGCTGTCGACGATCATGAGGCGCCCCCGTTCGCTGGGTCCGGATGGTCGGAGGCTATCACCCGGACCCGATGGCGGAACGGCCTGCCGGCGGCCGGAGCCCTCCGCCCGACGAGCCGATGGCAGCCCCCATGAGTCGCTACCCTCGTCGCATGTCGACGCACGCGCCCGACCCGTCGTCAGGCGAGAGCCCCATCCGGATGAGCCCCATCCTGGGCCGGCCGATCCGACAGGATGGCCTGGGCACCATCGGCATCAGCACCCAGACGCTCCTCGAGGATGCGGTCGCGGCCGGCCACTGGGCGCTCGCCGCCGAGCTCGCGACCTACTACGTCGCCGAGATCCGGATCATGAACGACGTGCTGTTCACGTGGATCGCGGACATCCTCGACTACCGGCTATCACGCGAGGCGACCAGCCCGGCGGCGGGCATCGGAGCGACCATCGTGGCCGGGTTCCGGGCGTTCGAACCGGGTCGTGGCGATCTCGACCTGGCACTCCTCGCCCTCACCGAGCGCCGGCCCGAGGACGCGGTCGCCGCGGTGGAGCTGATGCGTGTCCGCTGGGCGGCCCAGCACGACGGGCTGGTGACCTGGATCCAGTCGCTGCTCACGGACATCGCCGACACGTTCGGCGAGGAAGCGGTCCTGGAGTCGGTGACACTCGCCTACGAGCACCTGTGGAAGCCACGCTACGCTCGCTGGTCCGAGATGACCCCGGAGGAACGGCTGCAGCTCAGCGTGGAGGGCATGCGCGGCGGCCACCTGAGCGGCCCTCGGCACCGCGGTGACGTCGGCGTCACCGACGAAGGCGACCGCTATGTCATGTCGCTCGATCCGTGTGGCAGCTGCGGCATCCTCCGGCGTGGTGATCCCGACAGCGGCCGGCCGTCGCAACGACCGGCCGGGAACGAGGTCCCCCACGCGTGGACCTGGGGGCGCACGGGCATGAGCTGGTACAGCATCCATTCCCCGATCGCCCTGGAGTACCTCCAGATGATCGAAGGCCGGTCGCCGTTGCGGCCACTGGAGGACTGCGACCTCCCCGATCTTCCCTGCCGCTGGTTCATCTACAAGGACCCGGATGGCGCGAGGAGCATCGACTATGAACGCATGGGTTTCCGGCCACCGGTGGCCTGATGGTGGGGCATGGCGGGGTGCCTGATCAGCGGGTGGCCCTCGTGGTGGGTGGGGCGCGTGGCATCGGTGGTGCCGCGGTCGAGGCGTTCGCCGCGGCCGGCCACGCGGTCGTCGTGGGGGACCTGGATGTCCGGGAAGCGTCCGCGCTCGCCGGTCGCCTCGATCCTGCCGGGCTGCGCACGCTCGCCGTGGCCGTGGACGTGACGGAGCGCGACTCCGTGGACGCGATGGTGTCGGCCGTGATGGCGCGGTTCGGCCGGCTCGACGCGATGGTGGATTGCGCCGGCATCATCGACCCGCGACCCTCCGCCGAGGTGGAGGACGACGCGTGGCAGCGCCTGCTGGCGGTCCACGTGGACGGCACGTTCCGGTGTGCCCGCGCGGCATACCCGGCGCTGGTCGCCACCGGCGGTGGGACGATCGTGAACATCGCCTCCGTCGCCGCGCATGTCGGCATCCCCGGGCGGCTGTCGTATACCGCGGCCAAGGGAGCCATCGAGGCGATGACACGGACGCTGGCCGTCGAATGGGCGCCGGACGGCATCCGCGTCAACGCCGTGGCGCCGGGCTACACCTCCACGGAGCTGGTCCAACGGGCGATCGACTCAGGGCGCCTCGATCCAGTGGAGCTCGTGGCACGCGTGCCTCTCCGGCGGATGGCCGAACCGTCCGAGATCGCGTCGGTCATCCTGTTCCTGTCGACGCCGGCGTCGAGCTTCATCACCGGACAGTCGATCGTGGCCGACGGCGGCCTGATCATCAACACGTCGTGGTAGGCGGAGAGGACGGACGCGTGCTTCGACTGGCCACTCCCCGACTCGAGGTCGACATCGACCCCGAGCGCGGTGCGGACATCCTCGTCGTCAGGCGACCGGGGGGCCCCAACGTCCTGGCGACCTACGACTGGCAGACACCGCTCCGGGCCAGCCGTTCGGTCGGCTATGGCGACCCGGAGACCGACTGGCTATCGGAGTACCGGGGAGCCTGGCAGGAGCTGTTCCCGAATGCCGGTGCGCCCTGCGAGGTGATGGGTGTGCCGTTGCCGTTCCATGGCGAGGTGTCCACGGCACGCTGGGAGATCACGGACCAGGGGGGTGATGCGGTCACGCTCACCACACCCACACGACTGCCGCTCATCCTGGAGCGACGGATGCGGCTGGCGCCGGACGACTCGACGCTCCTCATCGAGGAGACCGCCCGCCTCGACGCGGACATCGCAGTGCCGTTCCTGTGGGGTCACCACCCGGCGTTCGCGGCGTCGGCCGGCGCCCGGATCGACATGCCGGACGGGATCACCGTGACGGTCGACGATGGATACACGCCCGAGCATGGCGACCTGCTGCCCGGAAGCACGGGTGCCTGGCCACACGTCCCGGGACGAGCTGGCGGCACGGTCGACCTGAACCGGATCGCTGCGGGTCCCACGGAGCGATTGGCGTACCTGTCGGGCTTCGGCGCCAGTGGCGGCTGGAGCGCGATCCGGGGCATCGCGGACGGCCTGGGCGTCGCGATGGCGTGGGATGCCGCGACCTTTCCCCACGCGTGGTTCTGGTGGGAGATCCTGGGGCCCGGGCATCCATGGCATGGCCGTTCGAGGATCGTGGCCATCGAGCCTCACACCGCGGTCCCGTCCGATGGGCTGGCGGCGGCCGTCACCCGGGGCGACGCCCACCTGCTGGAGCCGGGTCAGACCCATCGGACCTGGCTGACGCTGAGCCTGTTCGATGCCGACGACCGGCCGGTCCGGATGGTGGCCCGGGACGGCAGCGTGACCCGATGACCTGGCGATGGGTCGAGGGATCGCTGGCGGACGGGTCACGGGCGTGAGCAGCGACGGACAGCCGTTCCTGCCGCTGACGTCCACCTTCGGCGACCCGGTCACGGCCGGCATCTGGTCCGAGCGGTCCGCGGTGGAGGCCTGGTGTGCCGTCGAGGTGGCGCTCGCCGATGCGCAGGCACAGCTGGGCGACATCCCGGTCGCTGATGCCGCGGCCATCCGGCAATGGGTGGATGCCGACCGCGTGGACGCCGATGCCCTTCGCGACGGGATGCGGACCGTGGGGTATCCCATCCTGCCCTTGCTGGTCCAGCTGCGGGCCGGGGCCCCCGCCGCTGTCGCCGCCTCGCTGCACTGGGGCGCCACCACCCAGGACATCATGGATACCGCGCTGGGCCTCCTCATCGGGCGGTCGCTGGATCGGCTCCTCGACCTCGTGGACGCCCTCGGCGACGCGCTCGCCGACCTCGCGGTCGACCATCGCGCGACCGTGATGGCCGGACGCACCCACGACCAGCTCGCGGTCCCGACCACGTTGGGAGCCAAGCTGGCGGTCTACCTCGTGGAGCTGGACAGGGCTCGGGTGCGCATCCGCCGAGCCAGGTCGAGCGCCGCGGTCGTCTCGCTGTTCGGCGCGGGCGGCACTGCGGCGGCACTCGGCCCGCGATCCGCCAGCGTGCGGGACGGTGTCGCAGACCGCCTGGGTCTCGCGCGGGCGGATGTGCCCGCGCATGTCGCGCGCGATGGCATCGCCGATGTGGCCTTCGCGTGTGCGGCCGTGGCCGCGACCTGCGGACGGCTGGCACGCGAGGTCATCGCCTTGTCGCGATCCGAGGTCGACGAGGTGCGCGAGGTCGGCGGGCATCACCGGGGTGCCTCGTCCACGATGCCCCAGAAGGCCAATCCCATCTCGTCCGAGGCGACGGTCGGATTCTCGATGCTGGCGGCTGCGCAGGTGCCGGTGCTCCTGGCCGCGATGCAGCCGCGTCACGAGCGGGCCGCGGGTGAGTGGCAGGCGGAGTGGGACGCCGTGCCGGTGGTGGCGACCGCGGCGGCCGGCGCCGTCGCCAATGCCCTCGAGGTCGCTCGTGGGCTGAGCGTCGACCCCGGCCGGATGCGGGCCAACCTGGACCTCGATGGAGGCATGATCATGGCCGAGGCAGCCATGATGGCGCTCGCGCCGGTCGTGGGCCGGGGCCCGGCGCACGACATGGTCTACGAGGCATGCCGCCTCGCCCGGGAGCAGCGTCTGACGCTCGTCCAGGCGATGACCACGACCATCCCGCCGGCATCGGCGGCCCAGCTGCCACCCCTCGCCGACCTGCTCCAGCCGGCGGCCTACCTCGGCGAGGCGGTGCGCATCGCCGACTCGGGTGTCGCGACCTGGCGAGCCGGACGCATGGCCGTGCCGGGCCAAGACGGGTCGGCCGGTGACCGCATGGGAGCGACGGAGGAGACGTGATGCGTGAGAGTGTGGTGGTCACGGGCTGTGGCACGGGTCTCG
>JBEVIK010000323.1:0-8122 GCA_040510715.1 Candidatus Limnocylindrales bacterium | reverse complement strand
CTCCGCCGCGTCCACCATCGTGATGCTGGCCGTGGCCAACGTCATGAAGACCTGGCACGCACCTGCGCTGACGTTCCCGTTCGTGCTCACGACATGGTTCCTGTTGCTGGGCGGCTATGCGTTCTCGAACCTGGCGGTCGTGTCCATGGGCCCGCCGGCCATACCCGGAGCCATCGGTGCCCAGGCGGACGCGATGAGCCTCGAGGTCGCCATCGACTCGATCCTCAAGGGCCCAGCGCAGGTGTTCCTCATCCAGAACTCCATCACCGGCATCATCTTCATCGCCGCCCTCGCCGTGAGCTCGGTCTGGGCAGCGGCGTTCGCGGTCATCGGCTCGGCGATCGCCTACGCCACGGCAGTCGTGTTGGGCGCATCGACGGGCGACATCCAGGCCGGGCTCTTCGGCTTCAGCGCCGTGCTCACCGCCATCGCCCTCGGCAGCGTCTTCTTCAAGCCGGGGCTGCGGGTGATCATCTACACGATCCTCGCTGTGATCTTCACGGTCATCGCACAGGGGGCGCTGGACATCGCGCTCGCGCCGATGGGCATCCCGACACTGACCTTCCCGTTCATCATCATCACCTGGCTGTTCCTGCTGCCGCAGGAGGACCTGGCGCCCACGCCGCACCTGCCGATCCCGGCACGCGCCGTCGGGGCCACTGCGGCGACGGCCTCCCGGTAGGGGGCCAGCAGAGGGAGGGATCGCGATGCCCATCAACGGTGCGGATACCGGCTGGGTCCTGGTATGCGCCGCGCTGGTCCTGTTCATGACACCGGGCCTTGCCCTGTTCTACGGCGGGACCGTGCGGTCGGGCAACGTGCTGGTCATGCTCCAGCAGAACATCGTGCCGCTGGGCATCGTGAGCCTGACCTGGGTGATCATCGGCTACAGCCTGGCGTTCGGCACGCCAGCGGATGACCGGGGCCTCTTCGGCGGGATCCAGCAATTCCTGCTGGGGAACCTCGATACCGCCCCCACGCCTGCTCGCCATGTCGTCGACCAGGGAGCGGCGATCCCGACCCTGGCGTTCGTGGCCTACCAGATGATGTTCGCCGTCATCACACCCGCGCTCATCACCGGGGCGACGGCGGACAGGCTCAAGCTCGCGGGGTGGGCCATCTTCCTGACGGCATGGTCGATCCTGGTGTACCCGGTCGTGGCCCATTGGCTGTTCAACCCGGCTGGCTGGCTGGCCACGATGGGCGCCCAGGACTGGGCCGGCGGTATCGTCGTCCATGCCTGTGCAGGTGCCGCAGCCCTCGCGGTGATGGCGGTGGTCGGTCGGCGGACCGGCTGGCCTGAGGCGGACGCCACCAAGCACTCCATCCCGCTCGTGATCATCGGTGCGGGGATCCTGTGGTTCGGCTGGTTCGGCTTCAATGCCGGGGACGGGCTGGCGGTCAACGACGTGACCGCCCAAGCGCTCCTCAACACGCACATCGCGGCCGCGGCCGGCATGCTGGCATGGCTGGCCATCGAGTGGCGCCGGGAGGGCCACCCCACCGTGCTCGGGGCCGTCACTGGGGCGGTCGCGGGTCTGGCTACCATCACCCCGTGCGCTGGGTTCGTGGGCACGGGTCCTGCGCTCCTCATCGGGCTCCTCGCGGGCGCGGTATGCCCGCTCGCTGTCAAGCTCAAGTTCCGGTTCCGGTACGACGACGCACTCGACGTCATCGCAGTGCACTTCCTGGGTGGCATCCTGGGCTCGCTGCTGCTGGGGGTGTTCGGGAGCTCGGCGGTCAACTCGAACGGGCGCGACGGGCTGCTGTACGGCGGCGGCGTCACCCTACTGACCAACCAGGTCATCGCCCTGGCGGTGGTGATCGCCTTCTCGTTCGTGGTCACCTGGGTCATCGCGACGATCATCCAGCGGACCGTGGGCCTCCGGAGCGACCCGGCGGACGAGGCTCGTCTGGACGAGGTCCAGCAAGCTGCCGCTGCGTATGTCGCCTAGGTCGTCGATCTGGTCCGCGTGCCTCGGCGAGCCGGGTCCTGTCGAGCGCCCGGCTCTCCGGCGACATGCCGGTCTGATCGTCGGGCCTGACGTCCAGCGGCCGCGGCCCGAGCGATCCGTCCGCGGCGGGCACTGAGAGGTACCCGTGGACATCCGTCACGTCATCCTCGCGATCGTCGGCATCACGCTGATCGGGGTGTTCTTCCGGTCGATCATCCGGGTCGCTCTCATCAACAAACGTCCCGATGATGTCCTCCTCAACCTGGCGGGCGTGCTCACCGCGTTCCTGTTCATCCGTCCGCCATCCAAGGCGGCCGATCGACGCCGCATGGACCAGCGCGGCCTGTGGTACTGGCCCATCAGCCAGCTGATCCTCATCGCGATCTGGTTCTGCCTCGTGGTCATCGGGTTCGCGTGCCTGTACTGGGCCGCCCAGTCGGTGCCGACGGTCGAGGAGGCGTTCATCGCGAGCGGCTCGGCCCTCAGCACGCTCGGATTCGCCACACCAGCCGACGTTCCTGGCCAGGTGCTCGCCGTGGTCCAGGGGATGATCGGTCTGGGCATCGTGGTCTTCGTGTTCACGTTCATCCCCGGATATCTATCCGCGATCCAGCAGCGAGACGACCAGGTGGCGTGGGTGTATGCCCGCGCCGGCGCGGACCCGACGGGATCCGGGCTCCTCGACTGGCTGGTGGCGGCGGGTCGGACCGACGCGCTCGACGCCACCTGGGAGACGTGGGAGACCTGGTTCAGGACCATGGGCGAGTCCCAGGTCCTTTCGCCGCTCATCGCGTTCGACCGTTCGGTCCGCAGGGGGGAGTCATGGGTGACCGCGTGCGGGGCGATGCTGGATGCGGCCGCCTTCGCGAGCACCAGCCTCGGAGCCCGTGGTCGCGCTGCGGCGCACATCTGCGTCGCGACGGGCGAGCAAGCGTTGCTGATGATCGAAGAGGCGCTGGCTCCGGCGTTGCGACGGATACCCAAGGACGTCGCTGTGCCGGCCTTCGATGCTGCTGGGTATGACGCGCTTCGCGCGAGGATGGCGGCGGCCGGGGTCGACTTGCACGGGGACCGCGAGACGGCTCTCGCTGCATTCCTCGCCCGCCGCGAGCGATACGCTCGCATGATCACCCGGCTGGGCCTCGCCATCACGCCCGGGCACGAGCTCGCGGCGTGGTCGTTGCGAACACCCGGCGACGACGTCCTGGATGAGGAGCCGACCGCGCGCGACGGCTGAGCACGCCCGCCCGGATCGCGGTCTCCGACTCGACCCCTCGAGGCGCGCAGTGCATCTCGCGCTACGGGTTGACATGGTTGTGAGTCATCACTAACATCCGCGGGTGACCACCGCAGTCCCCGCCACACCAGCCACACCCAGGTCGGACGTCGTTCGCAAGTCTGCCGATGAGCGTCGCGACGAGATCCTGGACGCCGCATTCCTGGCATTCGGGAGGCACGGCTTCGACGGCACCTCGACCGAGGACATCGCGAAGGCCGCAGGCGTCTCGCAGCCGTACCTGTTCCGGCTGTTCGGCACCAAGAAGCAGCTCTTCCTGGCCGCCGTGGTGCGCCTGCATGAGCTGACGGGTGCGGCGCTCGAGGCGGGTATCGCGGAGATGGACGAGGACGCCGACTGCGGCCCGCTCGAAGCCATCGGTCATGCCTACAAGGCGGCGATGGCCACACCCGGCCTGTTGCGGATGCAGATGCAGGCACTCGCCGCGTGCGCCGATCCGGATGTCCGGGCGGTCGTCCGGGAGGGCTACGGGCGTCTCGTCGACCGCATCCAGGCGTCCACCAACGCATCACCCGAGGTGCTGTCGGGCTTCGTGGCCAAGGGGATGCTGCTCAACGTCCTTGCTGCCATGGACGTGCTGTACGAGGACTCCGGGCTGCCCTGGGCCGAGCGACTGAAGGAGGGCTGTCTACAGTCGCCCATCCGTTGAACCCCTTTGCCTCACGTCGATAGTTAGCAGTCACTAAGCAACCGGGCGCAAGAAACGAATGGCGCTCAGCGTAGCGCCGCATCGCCGCCCCTGGGAGGAGATCAGATGCCAACGACCCGTTCCCGGGCGCTCTGGACGTTCGTGGTGACGTCCATCGCCCTCCTCATGGTGGTGCTCGACAACCTCGTCGTGACCACCGCGCTCCCGGTCATCAAGGAAGACCTGGGCGCGAGCGTCGAGCAGCTCGAGTGGATCGTCAACGCCTACACCCTGACGTTCGCGGTGCTGCTGCTGACCGGTGCGGCGCTCGGCGATCGCTTCGGACGACGACGCATGTTCGTCATCGGCCTCGCCATCTTCACCGGCGCGTCGGCACTCGCGGCGATGTCCACCAGCATCGAGACGCTCATCATGGCCCGCGCCCTCCAGGGAGAGGGCGGCGCCATCGTCGTGCCCCTGACCCTCACGCTCCTCAGCGCCGCGGTCCCGGCCGAGCGACGCGGCGTGGCACTCGGCGCGTGGGGCGCCGTGGGCGGGCTCGCGGTCGCCCTCGGCCCCATCGTCGGTGGCGCCATCGTCGAGGGGATCTCGTGGCACTGGATCTTCTGGCTCAACGTGCCCATCGGGTTGGTGCTGCTGCCGTTCGCGTTCCTGCGACTGCGCGAGAGCCGCGGCCCATCCGACAAGCTGGACCTGCCGGGCCTCGTGCTGGTGAGCCTCGGCCTGCTGGGCGTGGTCTGGGGGGTCGTCGAGGGTAACGCCCAGGGCTGGACCAGCCCGCCCATCGTGGCTTCCATCGGCCTCGGCATCCTGCTGCTCATCGGCTTCGCGTTCTGGGAGGGTCGGGCGCCGGCTCCGATGCTGCCGCTCCGCTTCTTCAAGAGCCGCGCCTTCTCGATGGCCAACCTGTCATCCCTGTTGATGTACTTCGGGATGTTCGGCTCGGTATTCCTGCTGAGCCAGTTCCTGCAGACCGTCCAGGGGTATTCGCCCTTCCAGGCGGGGCTGCGAGTCCTGCCCTGGACGATCGCTCCGATCTTCGTGGCACCCATCGCGGGCGCCATGTCCGACCGGGTCGGCGGTGGCCTGCTCATGGGCATCGGGCTCTCGATGCAGGCCATCGGCCTCGCCTGGCTGGGCCTCGTGGTGACGCCAACCGTGCCCTACGAGACGCTCATCATCCCGTTCATCCTGTCGGGCGTCGGCATGGGCCTGTTCTTCGCGCCCGTCGCCAACGTCGTGCTCTCCGCGGTCCGACCCGAGGAGGAAGGCCAGGCGTCGGGCGCCAACAACGCCATCCGTGAGGTCGGTGGGGTGTTCGGCGTCGCGATCCTGGCGGCGATCTTCCTCGCGCGCGGGGATTACTTCCCGCCGGAGGCGTTCGTCGCGGGCCTCCAGCCCGCCACGCTCGTGGGGGCCGCCTTCGTGGCGGTCGGTGCCGTCGCCGCGTTCGCTATCCCGAAGCTGCGTCGCATGGCGCACCCCGAGATGCAGCCCGAGGCCGCGCCCATCGGTGACGGGCCGGCAGAGGGCGGTCAGCCGCTGGGTGCTCCCTCGGCCGACTAGCCGCGCGACGGGCCGCTCGGCCCACCCGTTCGGGCCCATCGGCAGGGGTCACACCCTGCCGGGCCCGCCATGCTCGTCCATCGATCGCGTCTGCCGGGGTCGCGCCGGCAGGCGCGATCAGTGCGTCCAGCGCATCACCGTCCCCGGTCGAGCGACACGCGCTGGAGGGCGATGACCGAGAGCGCGTCGGTGATGCGGCCGTCGAGGACCATCTCGAGGGCGGTCCGGAAAGGGACCCACTCCACGACGAGGTCGGCCTCGGACGCCTCGAGCGCTTGCGAAGCCACCCGGAGGTCGGTCGCGAGGTATAGCGTCGCGACCTCGTCGGTGATGGAGTTCGAGACATGGACCCGACACAGCTCGCGCCAGGTCCCGGCCTCGACCCCGGCCTCTTCGCGCAGCTCCCGCCGGGCGCCGTCGATGGCCGGCTCGTCGCGCGGCACGCCGCCCTCCGGGATCTCCCAGGAGTCGTGATCGAGGGCGTAGCGGTACTGCCGGACCAGCACCACCCGGTCGTCGGCATCGAGCGCGACCACGCCCACGGCCGCGTTGTGCATGTGGACGAGGCCATAGATGCCCGGCGAGCCATCGGGGCGCGCCACCTCATCGTGGAACACCCGGATCCAGGGGTTCTCGTAGGCGATCCTGCGGCTGTGGCGGACCCAGGGGCCGACCCGGACGGGGTCCACGCTCACGATCCCGGCCGTATCGCCCGCGCGGCCGCCGTCGCGGGCGAGAGCGCCGTGCGGCCGCCATCGACCGACCACACGGCGCCTGTGACGTAGGTCGCCTCGGGTCCGAGGAGCATCCCGATGACCGCCGCTACCTCGTCCGCCGTGCCCATCCGACCCAGCGGCACGTCGGGTCGATCGTCCGGCGGGAAGGCCGGCGGGTCGAAGGGCGTGTCGATGGCGCCGGGTGCGACGACGTTGACGCGCACGCCCTGGGGCCCGCCGATGACCGCGAGCGAACGCGCCAGCCCCTCGAGCCCCGCCTTCGCCGCGGCGTACGCGGGTGAGCGTGCCGATCCCTCGCTCCCGCCCACGATGCTGCCCACGAGGACCACCGAGCCGCGACCCGCCACGAGCGCCGGCCATGCGATGCGTGTCGCGGTGAACGGCGCGGTGAGGTCCACGGCGAGCACGTCATCCCAGTGGTCGGGGTCATCCCAGGGGCCCGAGGGCGGGATCCCCGCGGCGCACACCAGGGCATCGAGCCGTCCGGCATCGGTCGCGACCGCCACGGCGCGAGCCACGACCTCGGGGTCACGAGCGTCCCCGGCCACGACCTGTGCGCCCTCGGGTGCCTCGGGTCGCCGGACGAGCACGGTCACGACCCAGCCATCCGCGAGCAGCCGGTCGGTGATGGCACGGCCGATACCGGAGGAGGCGCCGGTGATCAGGGCACGCCGAGGCCTCCCCGGCTCGTGGTTGCTCCGCGACATGGCGCCCATCGTACCGGCCTCCCGACCGTGCACGCCGTGCTGCCGTGCGGCCCCGCCGTGGTCGGTTGCGGACCGGTACCGAACGGGTAACGGTCCGGTACCGCCGGTCCATGGCCGAACCGGGCTCCCGTTGTAGACTTTGGCTCGTTGTCAGGTCCGGGAGCCTGCCCGCCCACGTCGGGCCCGGCGCTCACGGTCCGCGTGAGGCAGCGACCGATCAGATGGCCATCCAGCAGGCCCCCCGCGTCATCAACCCGTGGCACGTCGCCCAGCAGCAGTTCGACCGTGCCGCGGACCGACTCGACCTCGACCCGGGGCTGCGCGAGGTCCTCCGGGAGCCCCGCCGCGAGTTCAAGATCCACTTCCCGGTCAAGATGGACGACGGGTCCGTGCGCGTGTTCACGGGCTACCGCGTCCACCACAACCTGACCCGTGGGCCTGCCAAGGGCGGCATCCGCTACCACCAGGACGTCAACCTCGACGAGGTCAAGGCCCTCGCCATGTGGATGACCTGGAAGTGCGCCGTGGTGGGCATCCCGTTCGGGGGCGCCAAGGGTGGCGTGGCGGTCGATCCCAAGCAGCTCTCGAAGCGGGAGCTGGAGGGACTGACACGCCGCTTCACCACCGAGCTGGGCGTCGTCATCGGCCCCGAGAAGGACATCCCGGCACCCGACGTCAACACCAACGCCCAGGTCATGGCCTGGATGATGGACACCTACTCGATGCACGCGGGCTACACCGTGCCGGGGGTCGTCACCGGCAAGCCGGTGTCGCTGGGCGGCTCCGAGGGGCGCGCCGAGGCCACGGGCCGCGGCACGATCTACTGCCTCGAGGATGCGCTTCGCCACCTTGGCGGCGAGCTGCCCGGCCAGCGGGTCGTCATCCAGGGCTTCGGCAACGTCGGCGGCACGGCTGCCCGGCTGCTGCACGACGCGGGCGCGCGGGTCATCGCCGTGTCGGATGTCACGGGAGGCATCCATGCGCCGGACGGCCTTGACGTCAAAGCCGTCGGCCGGTGGCAGTCCGAGCACGGATGCGTATCCGGGTTCCCCGCGGCGCAGGGCGTGACCAATGCGGAGCTGCTGGAGCTCGACTGTGACGTGCTCATCCCGGCAGCCCTCGAGAACCAGATCACCGCGCAGAACGCACCCCGCATCAAGGCGCGCATCGTGGCGGAGGCCGCCAACGGCCCGTCCACGCCCGACGCGGAT
>JBEVIK010000322.1:0-13239 GCA_040510715.1 Candidatus Limnocylindrales bacterium | reverse complement strand
ATCGTACACATCGAGGGCAGGACATGAAGGCCATCATCCAGGATCGGTACGGCTCGGAGGACATCCTCCGGCTGCAGGAGATCGACACGCCATCGATCGGCGACCACGAGGTCCTGGTGCGTGTCCAGGCCGCCTCCATCCATCTGGGTGACCGGATCCTCATGAGCGGGTCGCCGTTCGTCATGCGCCTCGCGACAGGGATGCGGCGGCCGAAGCAGCCCGTCCCGGGAACGGATATCGCGGGCATCGTCGAGGCCGTGGGCGGTGGTGTCAGCCGCTTCAAGGTGGGGGATGACGTCTTCGGTTGGGGCGAGGGTGCGTTCGCCGAGTGCGTCGCGATGACGGAGGACCAGCTCCTCCGAAAGCCCTCTGGTCTCACGTTCGAGCAGGCCGCGGCCGTCGGAGTGTCCGCGACGACCGCCCTCCAGCTCCTGCGCGATGACGGGCATGTCCAGCCGGGACAGCACGTGCTCATCAACGGAGCGTCGGGAGGCGTGGGCACGTTCGCGGTCCAGATCGCCAAGGCGATGGGTGCCGTGGTGACCGGGGTGACCAGCACGAGGAACCTGGACCTGGTCCGCTCGATCGGCGCCGACCACGTCATCGACTACACGCAGGTGGACTTTCGGGCGGGCGGTGCACGATATGACCTGATCCTCGACAACGTGGGCGATCACTCGATGGCCTCGACCCGTCGAGCACTCACCGCGACCGGCATGCTCATCTCCAACGGCGGCGGGCACGCCACCGGCAAGCTCGGCCGCGTCATCCGGGGCATGGTCGCCTCGATGTTCGTCCGCCAGCAGGCGAAGCCGACGGTCAAGACCACGAACCGCGACGACTTGACGGCTCTTGTGGAGCTGATCGAGGCGGGCAAGATCATCCCCGTCATCGACCAGACCTACCCGCTCGCCGAGACGGCAGCCGCGATCCGCCACGTGGGCACTGGCCGCGCGCGGGGCACCGTCGTGGTCACCATCGCCGGACCGGTGTCCGGAGCGTCGACGTCGGTCGGCAGGGACGCGGTGGCCGCACCCAGCGCCGTGGCCGGCGTGGTGTGATCGACGCGTCCATGCGCCAATGCTTGGCCAGTGTCGGCATCACGGTCGATGGCGTCGTGCCGTGACCGCTGACCAGTCGATGGACGGGCGGACCGTGCTCGTCACTGGGGCTACCAGCGGCATCGGCAGGGCGACGGCAGCCGGGCTCGCTGCGATGGGCGCGCGCGTCGCGATCACTGGCCGCGACCATGCTCGGACCGTGGAGACCGCCCGTGCCATCAGCGCCTCGGCGGGCGCCGGCACGGTCGACGTGTTCGTGGCGGATCTCTCCTCCCAGGCGGAGGTACGCAGGCTCGCCGCAGACGTGCTCGAGCGTCTCCCGCGCATCGATGTGCTCGTCAACAACGTCGGAGGCTATTGGGATACACGCCACGTCACCGTCGACGGGTTGGAGCGTACGTTCGCCCTCAACCACCTCGCGCCGTTCCTGCTGACGCACCTGTTGTTCGAGCGGCTCAGGCAGGGCACGCGAGCGCGCGTCGTCACGGTCGCCTCGCGTGCGCACACCACGGGGCGCATCGACTTCGACGACCTGCAGGGCGAGCGTGCGTACTCGGCATCGCGTGCCTACAGCCAGTCCAAGCTCGCCAACATCCTGTTCACCCACGAGCTGTCCGGGCGACTCCGCGGTACCGGCATCACGGCCAACGCGCTGCACCCGGGATTCGTGCGCACCGCCTTCGGGGCGGACGACCCAGGCGCCATCCAGCGGTTCGTCGTGCCGTTCATCCGGCCGTTCATGCGATCGCCCGAGCACGGCGCTGCCACGTCCATCCACCTGGCGTCGGCACCCGGGGTCGCTGAGGCGACCGGTCAGTACTTCGCGGACAGCAGGCCCAGGCGCTCGTCGGAGGCCAGCCATGACCGGGCCGTCGCAGCACGGCTCTGGCAGGTCAGCGCGGAGCTCGTCGGAGTGCCGATCGACCTGGGCATCGGCTGAGCTCGACCCCGGCGCCGATGGGGTCAGCGTGCCCGTTCATCACGGCACGCCTCTTCGCCTCCGGACCGGGACCGCTCACGGCCGGCCCTCGCGCAGCAAGCGTGCCAGGCGACGATCGAGCCGTCGCTGGATATCGGCGTGCCGTCGCTGCCCGGCGAGGTTCACGCGCTCGCCGGGATCGCGTCGCAGGTCATACAGCTCCCGCTCTCCGTTGCGATAGCGGACGAAGCGCCAGCGGCCCAGCGGACTCGACGCGTACGTCGTGACGCTGGTCCACACCGGTCGACCAGGGGGTCGACCCCGCGACAGCATCACCGTCAGAAGCGCATCGCGGCGGGGAGGCCGGCCCTGGAGCGCGGGCACCAGCGAGACGCCGTCGGCGCGGGTCTGGCCGGACCGATAGGGTCCCATCACGCAGCCGGCGATCTCGCAGAACGTGGGAGCCAGGTCGATGTTGGACGTCGGGAACCGGCTGACCCGTCGCCTGGTCCCCAGCCCCGCGGGCCACGCCACGAACAGCGGGACGCGCACCGCGTAGGGGACCTGCTTGGTGATGATGCCGTGCTCGCCGTAGGCCATGCCGTTGTCCGAGGTCAGTACCAGGACCGTGTTCGCAAGGCGGCCCCGGGCTCGCTGCTCCTCAACGACGATGCCCACCAGCTGGTCGACGCCCAGCATGTCCTCGCACAGGCGCGTCAGGGGGTAGCCCGCCCGCGGCACGGCCCACGCGCGTCGTGCCGCCAGCCGCCGGACGTACGCCGGCTTCCCGCGCGCGGACGCCCGCCCGTAGTTGGACGGCTTCCAGCGCCCGATGCCGCTGCAGCGGGACGACCCGCGGAACTCGGCGAGCGGTGTGTTCGGGATGTGACCCGAGTACGTGCTCAGGATGGCGAACAGCGGCTCATGCCTGGGTGCGTTCCGCAGCGTTGAGCGCGTGTGCTGCTGGAGCAACCGCATCTGGTGGACCTTCGGGCGCAGCGACCACTTCGCTCCTACGGGGCGGTACAGGTACCCGTGGTTGCGGCCGCTGTAGGGCCGGAACACGTCCCACGGCGCCTCGTGGCGGAGACGACGGTATCCTCGGAGCGACGCGAAGAAGTTGAGGTACTTGCCGAGCCACACGGTGTGGTAGCCCGCTCCGCGCAGCTCGCTCGCGATCGACACCCGGGGGTCGAGCAGGGCGGCGTCGTTGCGCGTCACCCCGTTGTTGTGCGTGTGCAGTCCCGAGAGCAGGTTGGCTCGTCCCGGGCAGCACAGCGGGGACTCGCCGACCGCGTTCCGGAATTCCACGCCCCGGTCGATGATGTGACGCCGGATGTAGGGGGTCCGCCGGCGGGTCCAGAGCCGTCCGTCGAGTGGCGGCACGTCATCGATGTACACGACGATGATGTCCGGGCTCTCGGGCCATACGGTCACGGCTTCCGCGGACGCGCTCGTCCCCGGGGCAAGCGTGGCAAGGGCGAGCAACGTCGCGACAAGGGCGATGCGGGTGCTCGTCTGCAGCCGGGTCGCTGATGCGATGGATCGCATCTCCGGTGACCTCCGTTGCGATGGCCGGCCACCTGCCGGTCTCCATCGCGACGGTCGCCGCGAGCCGGGACCGTGCCATCGGGAGGATCACCCATATCGCACTCGGCCTCATCCACCACCGGCGATCCCGGCGGGTCGTCAACTCCCTCGGTCAGGGTTCGACGCAGCGGCAGGCAGCCTCACATCCGGGATCTGAGGACGTCGACCTCGCAGCCTGGCGCTGCCGGGTCAAAGCCATGCTCGACCAGCCAGCGGACCGCCACCAGGCTTCGCCACGACCACCACGCCCGGATCACGTCGAGGTCGACGTCGGCGCCGTAGCCGGCGACGACGTCGCCAAGGTGCTTCTCGTGTCCGAGCGTCAGAACGGCGAGGTCGTACAAGGCGTCGCCCGGTCCCGCCTCGGACCAGTCGACCACGCCCGTGATCGCGTTACCGTCGACGAACACGTGGGCGACCTGCAGATCCCCGTGCGTGAACACCGGTGTCCACGGCCGGAGCGCGGCCTTGGCAACGCGGCGGTTGCGCGTGACCAGGTCTGTGGGAAGGACACCGTTGGCAAGAAGCCATTCGCATTCGCCGTCGAGGCGCGATGCGAGCTCGTCGAGGCTCGTGCCGGGCCATGGCGGCAGCGGCGCGTCGTGCAGCATCCGCGCGGCGGCACCCGCGGCGGCCCACGCCGACGATGAGGCGGTCGACGGTTCGCCGAGGCGACCGAGTGCCGTGCCTGGGAGCGCGGCGAGCGCGAGCACGGGTGGCTTCCGCCACAGGACCTCAGGAGTCGGGATCGGCGCCCGGGCCATCGCCTCGACCTCGACATCGATGCGCGCCTGATCAGCGTCGACCTTCAGGAACACGTCGCCGACGCGCAACGTCGCGCGCTCGGCATGGGAGACGACTACCTCGACCTCATCCACGTCGGCCAGTATCGGGTGCAGGTGACCCCACGCGAGCGTGTGGTGTCCGATGCGCGGGCATCCTGGTCACCCGGACGGTCGGGGAGGGATCGCCGGGGCCCAGTACCCCGGCGCTCCGACCTCCCCGGACGACAGCATCGCAGACGCGTGTTGCGGTGGGACTAAGCGCCGCGTAAGAAGCGAGAGATGGCCGAAACAGCACGCAAGGTCCTCGTGACGCGGTCGACGGAAGCGCTGCATCGGGCCTGGCGAGTCTGCTAGCGCGAGATCGGGTGATCGCACGCTCCCGGAAGCGTGACCGGGGTATTGGCCCCCACGCTCGTGAGCTCGGCGGAGACGGTCAGGTCACCATCGAAGCTGAGCGGCTCGAAGGTGCCGCTGAAGCCGCCCCGGTAGGCGACCGGGTAGCCCGTGTCGGCGGCGACGTACAGGTCGGCATCGCTGACGCTCCGGAGGGACGCCGCGAAGGCGCTCAGGTCCGGATCGCTGCTCGCGCGCGCAGCTGTCAGGAACGTATCGCCATCGATGAGGTAGTGCTTGACCGCCATCCCATTCAGCGTCTCGTCGCCCAGGAACGTGCCGCGAGCCACGTCCCCGCTGGTGAGCGTCGTCAGGAGTCGCTGGGGGCTCAGCTGGTCGAGCGCCCCGGCGGTGGTCGCGTCCTCGGGCACGACGCACATGTCGAGGAGGCTCGAGAGCACCGCGTAGGTCCCTTCGGGGACCGCGTACAGGCTGAGCCGGTCGGGCCGGAACAGGTTGAGCGCGGAACCGCCGACCTGGGCCACCACGTCTCCCAGGAGGCTGCCGGTGACCTCGACCTTGCTTCGTCCTTCGTCGTTGGTCGTCAGCGCGGCGGTCAGGTCGCCCTGGGTGGGCTTCCCGTCCACCGTCCCGTCGACCGTGATCGTCACCGTCGCGTCAAGGGAGCCGAGACCCGCGAGCGATGCGACCGGTATCGGAGCGGCCGACGGCGCCGGCTGGTCGAACGCCATGATCGTCGTCGGGGGGAGATCGTATCCCGCGGCCGTGGGCACACTACCGACCACCATCGAGACGCAGACGACCGCCGCTGCCATGGTCGATGCCAGTGACCGGCGGTGAGGTCCATGAGTCAGCGGTGGAACGAGACGGGTCATGGCTTCCCTCGGGTCGGCGCTTCGTCGAGCGTACCGGCGGGTGGATGTGGATGACGGATGGCCAGGCCCCCAGACTAGATCCGGGCCGTACCGGTGTCACCACCTCACACGGGCCGTGTCGTTCGAGCGAGCCGCCCGCTCTTGCTCCGACTCGATGCTCGCCTGCCGCCCCGCACCTGCACCGAACGTTCCTTTGCCACCCCGGACCATGGTGCCGGTGACCGGGGCGACATCTCGTTCGCATCCTTGGGGCATGACCTTCGACCTCTACGTCTGGAAAGGGCCCCGGGATCTCGATGCCTCCGCAGCCGACGAGCTCGTGAAGGGCTGGTCCGGAGCTGCCGACGAGTCGGCCGCGAGTCCCTTCGAGCCGAGCACGGATGTCGCGTGGTTCTACCGCGAGCTCATGAAGGACGAGCCCTCGCTCGAGGTCGTCACCGACGCGTCGCCAGGCACGAGCCGCCTGCCGATCTGGCTCCAGACCGAGGACCCGCCGCCGGCGCAGGTCGTGGCGATGCGTCTGGGCCCCGCGACCGGACACGAGGACATCACGGCGATCGGCAGCCTGGCGGCGAAGTACGACCTCGTGCTGTTCGACGCCCGCCACGCGCGGGTCCGTGAGCCACTCGCCGAGATGGCCGAGTACGCCAGCGCGACGTTCTGGTGGCGTGGCGCCACTCAGGCAGCCATCGCGGGTGGCGGGGGAGCGGCGCTCGCGGTCGTGGCGTACGTGCTGTCGATCCCGCTGCTCAGCGGGGTCCTCATCCTCGTCGGCGGGTTCCTGTTCGTGATGGCCGTGTTCACGTTCGTCCACGAAGGTCGACAGGCGCTCGGGCGGACGGGCCGACAGACGTAGCCCGACCTGCTCGCCCTTTCCCAGCAGCCATCACGGGGGAGTGAGGCGGTAGACCGCGTCCTCCTCGATGTTGACCGTCCAGAGGGATCCGAAGCCCTCCGCCAGCGGGCCCGGGACCGCATTGATGCTCGGCTCTGATCCGAAGGTCTCGACCACCAGGTTGGTGTCCGGATCGATGCGCGCCAGCCAGGGCCGAGTGCCACGCACCCAGATCGCGTCCTCACCGGCCAGCACGTCGACGCCCCCTCGGGGCGAGCCGCCGATCGAGAATGTCGCGATGACATCGCCGGTCGCGGGGTCGATGCGCGCGACCTGTGGATCGCCCGGTCGGGCTTCGTCCTCCTGGCCCCCGTGGAGCGTGACCCAGAGGCTATCCGCTCCCGCGACGATCTGTGTCGGTGAGGGCAGTCCAGTGACGAGCTCCGTCGTCTCGCCGGTCTCCGGATCGAGGCGGATCACCGATCCGGACCGCGGGAGGGCGAGCCAGAGCGCGTCGAAGCCGTATGTCATGCCCGTCGCCGGTCCGCCCGCGGGCGTGCTCGTGAGCATCCCTGTGGCCGGATCGAGTGCGACGATCGTATCGCCGACCGACGCCTCGCTGCCGAGCGCCCACACCTTCCCACCGCCGAATGCGAGCCGATAGAAGGCCCTCGCCAGCTCCACCGGGACCACATCCGCGATGGCGTTCGTCGCGGGGTCGATGCGTACCAGGCCGTCGGCGGCGCAGGCCCAGATCGCATCGTCTGACGCGACCATCCCTTGGCACAGCCTGTCGGCGAGGGGGATCGTGGCGATGACATCGTTCGTGTCGGGATCGATGCGCACCAGGTTGGGAGTACCGGTCCCCTGTCGGCTGGGCAGATCAGGCGCGAGGACCCAGACCGACCCGAACGCCGTGATCGGCCAGTCAGGCGATCCCGGCACCGGGATGCTCGCCTCGAGCAACGCGGTGATGGGTGTGGCGCTCGACGCCGGGCTGGCCGTACCGGTGGCGGCCAGCGCCGTGACGGAGCTCGTGCACCAGACGACACCGATCAGCAGCGAGACCATCAGCGAACGGCGCATCGCTTCTCCCTGATCGTCCGTGATCGTCAGCGCACGATGGGCGGTCGTCCACTACCCGGAAAAGGGGCGGTCAGGGTAGCACTCTGGTGAGCGGCGGGGACGGCCTCGGAATCTCCCCCCTGGCGGTGCTAACCTTGCGCCCCGGAGCACCCACGGAGCCCAGGCCGATGGTCGATCGAGGTACGGGGCGGACCCCAGCAGGCTCCCTTCCCCTGAGGTCCCTCGCGCTGCTCATCGCCGCGCTCCTGCTGAGCAGCGGCCCGGTCCTGGCGGCCACGGCCGGGCGGCCGGCGGCCCAGGGCCGGGTAGGCGGGACCGCGGACCAGCTCCAAGGTGATCCGATCGGTGACCTGGCATTCGAGCTCGACTACGACCTCGAGTCCATCTTCCGGTTCGTGGCGGACGAGATCTCGTACGAGCCGTACCCGGGCATCCTCCGGGGCGCGTTGGGCACGCTCCAGGCCCGCGCCGGCAACTCGGCGGACAAGGCGCAACTTCTAGCAGCCCTCCTCGATGCGAGCCAGATCCGCTACCGGTTCGCGCGAGGGAGCTTGGACGAGACCGTATCCGCGCAGCTGCTGGACACATTGCCGCTCGATGTGGAGGCTGCCCGGCGCCTCGCGAGGCGTCCGCTCGACGCAGGCGAGGAGCAGCTCGCGAGCCGTGATCCCTTGGCTGAGCCACTCCCGAGCATCCCAGTCGCCCCGTCCCTGAAGCCGGATGCGGAGCTCAAGGCCGAGGGCAAGGCGCGCCTCGAGCTGGCCGCCACCCGGTTGGGCGACACGGTCACGATGCTCCAGACCGTGCTGGAGGATGCGGGCATCCGGCTGCCCGCTATCGAAGCATCGCTGCCGCCGGCCGAGGTGACCGGGCACACCTGGGTGCAGGCCCGCGCCGGATCCGAGTGGCGGGACCTGGATCCCACACTTGCCGGTGCGGAGCCTGGCAGTGTGCTGACCGCCGCTTCGGAGACCGTCGATCGACTGCCTGATGACCTCCGCCATCGAGTGCGATTCGAGGTCCTCGTCGAGCGCGTACAGGGAGGGCAGCTGGTCATCGATAGCATCCTCGAGCACGAGGACTTCGCAGACCGACTCGCCGGGACGCCCGTGGTGTTCGGCCATGTGACGCCGTCCGCGCTCAAGACCCTCGGCATCACCCTGAGCAGCCTGTTCGGGAACGGGTGGATGGACTATCGGCCGGTCCTGGACCTCGGGGGCCAAGCGTTCGTGGCGGACGAAGCCGTCGCCTTCCCGCTCGGCGCGGGCTCGGACATCTTCTCGACCGAGGCGTCGCCGACAGCAGGCCCGTTGGAGGGCGAGGCAACGGCGGAGTGGCTCCAGGTCTCCGTGACACCGCCCGGTGCGGAGGCGGCCGTCGCTCGCAGGACGGTGTTCGATCGCATCCCGCCGGAGTCGCGTCATGGCGGCATCCCCAGCATCGATGCCGTCGCACCCGTCACACTCGTCGACCTCGAAGCGACCGGATCGGTCGACTACCCGCCCATGCAGGGTGCCGAGTACTTTGCCATCGCCACCGGTCCCACAAGCGTGGCCGATCTCATCGAGGCGCCCCACGACGACGGGCTGGGCATCCTGGCGCTGGCCTACCACAACGTCCGGGATGTCATGAGCACGTCGATGGTCCTCGACGCCGGCGCTCGCACATTCCTTGACGGCCCCAACGTGGTGTCGGTCTCGCTCCGGATCGACCCGGACGCGACCGAGGGCTATCGCGACGCTGTGCGGTTCGGCTTCGACATCTGGCACCGAGACCACGGGGTCCTGCCCCTGGCCCGAGGTCCCGTCACCACCGGCAGCGCGGGGTTGATGGCGGGGGTGACGGACCACCTCGCGGAACGGTTCGCCATGGAGTTCGTCGGCGACGCCTCGATCGGCACGCAGGCCACGCTGGGCGTGGGCGAGATCTTCGAGGCTGCTGCGGAGCAGGGGATCCCGACGCTCGTCGTCCACGGGGACATGCCGAGCGGACTTGGCTACGGCCCGGAAGCGATGGCGGCGATCGGTCGGCTCGTCGCCGCTGGCGATGTCGTGGTCGTGCCCGCCGAGCCGGTGACGATCGGGGACACGGCGCGTGTCGGATGGTGGGCGATCGACCCGAGGACCGGCGAGACCACCGACGCCATGGACGATGGCTCCGGTGCGGTGCTCGCCGAAGACACCTTCGTCCGCACCAGGACGACACGGTCACTGGTCCGTTGCTACGGGGCCTTGGGCGCGCAGGTCGCGGCATTGATCGCAGCGGCGACCACCCAGCTGAGAGTCATCGAGCTCATGACGAACTGGTCGCCCCAGGCGGGGAGGGCCGGCGCCTGCGTGTTCATCTGAACGTGGAGCTGGCCGCCAACGGTCGTCCTGCACGCCCATACCCCGCCTGACGCGGTGACGGGGCAGCTCGTCACCGAGACGCTTGCCTTCGACGGTGGACGCCAGGTCACGGTGTACCTCCCGTCGGCCGCACCCCGGGTCATCGTGTTCGCCGGCGACGGTCAGCTGATCCCTGGGTGGGGCAGGGATCTCGAAGCGGCGGACGTGCCGTCCACGATGATCGTCGGTGTGCACCGCGCGGACGACGAGGGATCTCGCCTCCACGAGTACTCGCCGGGGTTCGACCCGGAGAGGTTCGCGGCCCACGAGCGCTTCTTCGTCGATGACGTCCGGTCGTGGACGCGAGCGCGATTCGGTGTCGCGCTGCCGGCCGATCGGACGGCGGTCTGCGGCGTGTCGGCGAGCGGCGAGCTCTCGCTCGCCCTCGGGCTCCGCCATCCCGACATCTACGGCGCGATGTTCTCCGCTTCGCCGGGTGCCGGGTATCGGCCACCCGACCTACTGGCGCAGCCGCTGCCTCGCGCATATCTCGTCGCGGGCACGCTCGAGCCGTTCTTCCTCGAGAACGCGACGCGCTGGGCGTACGCGCTCCGTGGATCGGGAGCTGACGTCGTCATGCACGAGCGTCTTGCTGGGCACGACGACGCGATGTGGCGGGGCGAGCTCCCCCTGATGATCGCCTGGGCGTTCGGCGCCTGACCCGAGTGAACGGCGGCCGTGGTCAGGTCCGTCGCCGGCGCCGGGCGGGTGCCCGGAGCACCGGGAGGATCTCGCGTTCTGCCATGTCGAGGAACGGCTCCTGATCGGGACCGATCTGGTGGAAGTAGAGATGCGTCACACCTGCATCGAGCGCTTCCCAGGCCTTTCCGAGGATCGGCTCGACATCGGGCCCACATGGGAACGCGGCCTCGATGTCCTCGGGTGACACCATCCGTGCGAGCTCCTCGAAGTGCGAGGGGTCTGGCAGCTCCTGGCTCGCCTGGCCCCTGATGCCGGCGTTCGGCCAGATCTCGTGGGCGAGCTTGACGGCATCCACCTTCGAAGGTCCCCAGCAGACACCCATCTGGGCGTAGATGGGGCCCGACCCACCGGCCTTCCGATAGGCCTTGACGGTCTCGGGGTCCACCGAGGACATCCACAAGCCGTCCGCGATCCGGCCAGCGAGCTCCGCGGTCCGAGTGCCACCGGCCGCGACGATGATCGGCGGCACATCGTCCGGGACGTCATAGATGCGCGCGTTCTCGACGGTGAAGTGGCGGCCGTGGTGGCTCGTCACGTCGCCCGTCCACAGCGCGCGGATGACCTCGATGGCTTCCTCCAGGCGCTCCGCGCGCACCTCGTACTCCGGCCATCGCTCCCCGGTGATGTGCTCGTTGAGCGCTTCCCCCGTGCCCAGCCCGAGCACGAACCTTCCCGGCATGAGGCAGCCGGACGTCGCCGCGGCATGCGCGATGATGGCGGGGTGGGTCCGCTGGGTGGGGCAGGTCACCCCGGTACCCAGCGAGATCCGTTGCGTCGTCGCGGCGACGCCACCGATGACCGACCACACGAACGGGCTGTGGCCCTGGCGGTCGACCCACGGATGGAAGTGGTCCGAGATGCTCACGAAGTCGAAGCCCGCATCCTCGGCGCGCCTGGCGTTGGCGACCAAAGTCGATGGGTCATGCTCCTCGCTCGAGAGCGTGTACCCGAGCTGGGGGCTGGTCACGAGTTCTTCTTGGTCTCGCCGTGCTCGGCGCGTTGCTTGTTGACCGTGCGCGCGGCCCGCTCCTCCGCTTCATCCTTGGAGACGCCGCGATCCTCGTACGACTCCTTGATGTGCTCGTACTGGCGCTCGCGCTTCTTGCTCGACCCTGCAGGCATCGTTGGTATCCCTTCCCTGCTCCTGCGTCCCTCTGGAAGGGTCGGCCCACGTCGGTAACGGCCGCGTCGAGCGGCGTCATGACCGCATCACGCCCTCATGTCATCGTCCGAGGTCGAGGCGCTGCGGTCTCACGCCCGGCGGCGTGGTGATGCTCCGGGGCAGTCCGAAGGCCAGGGTCAGGGTTCCCGTCCGGGGGTGTCGCCTTCGTCCAGCGGGACCGACATCGTCCGGGGCGGCCCGGGATCGTTCGACTCGTCGATGGGTACCGACATCGTCTCGGGTGTCGCGCCCGGATCCTCGATCGGGACGGACATGGTCTCAGGTGCCTCCGCCGGCTCCACGACCGGATCGGTCGGGACCGACATGGTCCGTGGTGTCTCGCCCATCGCGCCCTCCGAGCTCCCTGACTGTCGCAGGGTCAGTTGATGTCAGCCGAGCACGTACCAAGCGGCGTACAGGATCCCCGCCGCCACGAGCAGCACTCCCAGCAGGAGCATCGATCCGACGAATCGTTCGACACGCTCCTCTTCGTCCATGCCCGGCGTCGACCTGTCCCGGGATACCCGGATCATCCCGCTCCTCCCCCAGCGCCCGCCCCTTCGCGGATGGTGCGCGAGTGCCCGTATCGGCGTGCCGCGTCACTCGCCGATCGTCGTTGCGGGCGCATCGCAAGCTCGGCGGCGCCCTGCGCACGACTCTTGGTGCCGTGCCCGAGCGCCTGACGTCGATCCCATGCCGAGGTGCTCAAGCACCATTACGGCGGCGTGACGGCGTGCTGCCGGTGGGCTGATGTGCAAGCCACCTGACACCTCACTCCCATGAGCGGTGCCTCGGCCGTATCGGCGCCCCTGCCATCGTGGGCTGGAGGCACTCCCCAGCAAGTTGGCCTCCCGGGACGCAGTCAGGAGAGCGTCATGAGCATGACCCAGCAGCGTCTCGAGCGAGCCGCCGTCTTCGAGTGGGCGGACCGGTTGTACGAGCTTCGCGACATCGACGGCAACAAGATCGGCGATGCCGTCGAGGTCAACCCCGATTACCTCGTCGCCGTGAGCGATGGCGGGTTCCTGGGGCTCGGCGAGCGTCGCAGGTACTACGTCCCGATGGCCAGCACCGACCGCGACCCCGAGGGCCAGTACCGAGTGTCCATCATCAAGGACGATGCACCCGCGATGGCATGGGGCCAGCCGCCCGCCGGCGCGACGTGGTCGAGCCCAGCGTGGCGTGCCCGGCTGCGCGCCGACTACCCCGCCTACGACGAGGAGCGCTCCGATGCCACCCGGCTCATCCGCTGGGTGGACGAGAGTCTGACGACCACCACGATGCGGTCGTAGTGCTTCCTGCGAACGCGGCCGAGACCCCGGGAACAGCTCACCCGGGGTCTCGGTCGTCGGTGGACGACTCCCATCGCGGCAAGGTCGATGGCATCGTGCGTTTCGCGCGGCGCTATCGGGTGGGGTCGGCCAACGCTGAGGATGTCGAGCTCTCGTCCGGGTCGCTCCTGGATGTCGGCGACCACCAGGTC
>JBEVIK010000321.1:0-3303 GCA_040510715.1 Candidatus Limnocylindrales bacterium | reverse complement strand
TGGGGGCTGTCCGAGGAACGCATCGCCCGCGACGCCCCGGACGCCGTCGTGATGCACCCCGGTCCGGTCAACGAAGGCGTCGAGCTGCCCCCGGACGTGGTGTCGGGACCGCGCTCGGTCATCACCCGCCAGGTCGCCAACGGGGTGCCGGTCCGGATGGCCGCGATGACGCTGAGCGCGAGCGCGACGGCGTGACCGCGGCCGAGGAGCTGTCCCCCGGGGCGGTCGTGGGGCGCCTCGCCATCGAGGACGCGCTGCT
The DNA here is from genome assembly GCA_040510715.1 of Candidatus Limnocylindrales bacterium. GTDB lineage: Bacteria > Chloroflexota > Limnocylindria > Limnocylindrales > CSP1-4 > JAFMJV01. The sequence continues at coordinate 3,044 of JBEVIK010000321.1, read as the reverse complement.
GGTCGATCCGCTGTCGGGGCGGTCGGGCGTGGGATCCGTGCTGGTCGAGGACGGGGTGCTGGTGGCGGTGGAGTGGGCGTCTGGGGGCGCCGGGTCGCCGACGCCATCGGTGGTCGTCGCGCCCGCGTTCGTGGACGTGCGCGCACACATCCGCGAACCCGGCGGCGAGGAGGCCGGCTCGTTCGCGACCGAGCTCAGCGCGGCCGCGCATGGTGGCTTCGGGTTCGTGGCCACGATGGCCGACACGCGTCCGCCCGTGGACCGGCCGGAGGTCGTCCAGCGCGTGCTCGCGGCGGGTGCGGCGACCCCATCCCCGGTGCGCACACGGCCCTGGGGTGCGCTCACGGTCGGTCGTGAGGGCAAGGTGTTGGCGCCGCTCGCGTCGCTGGCGTCGGCGGGGGTCGTGGGCTTCGGAGACGTGCCGAGCGCGACCACCGACCCGGCGATGCTCCGCGCAGGGCTGACCGAGGCTGGAGCTTTCGACATGCCCGTCGTGGTCCACGCCGACGAGCCCTCGCTGACGGCGGGTGCGGAGGCGAACGAGGGGCTGCCAGCGACGATCCTCGGGCTCCAGGGTGCATCCGCGGCGGCCGAGGTGAGCGCGGTGGCCCGCGCAGTGGCGATGCTCCGGCAGGTGTCCGCGGAGGCGCCGCCGGATGTGCACCCGCATCTCCACCTCGCGCACCTGTCGGCGGCGGGGTCGCTCGACGCGGTGCGCGGCGCGCGCGCCGAGGGGCTGCGGGTGACCTGCGACGTGTCGGCGGCGCACCTCGCCCTCCACGACGGCTGGCCCGGTGGCGATCGCCGCTGGTCGTGGGAAGCGGCGGGGTCACCCTGGGCGGGCCGACGTGACGGCGACGCGGCGCCCTATCACCCATCGACCCGCGCGGCTCCTCCGCTGCGTGGCCCGGAGGACGCCATCGCACTGCTCGCGGGCATCGAGGACGGCACCATCGACGCCATCACCTCCGATCACGCGCCCGCGCGTGCCGTGGACGTGGAGCTGCCGTTCGGGGACGCGGTGCCCGGCATGACCGGGCTCGAGACCACGCTCGGACTGGTGCTGGAGGCGGTCGCGGCCGGCCGCCTCGGGTTGGTGCGGGCGATGCGGGCACTCTCGCTGGGGCCGTGGCGCGCGCTCGAGGGGGCCCGCCTGGACGTGCCCGAACCGGCGCTGCGTGCCGGCGCGGAGGCGAACCTCGTCGTGTTCGACCGGGACGACCGCTGGGAGGTCGGCCCGGACTCGCTCCGGAGCCGCGGCCGGAACACGCCGCTCCTGGGCCGGACGCTGTCAGGCCGGGTGCTGTTCACCGTCGCCCGCGGCCGCGTCGCCTGGTCGGACGCCTCGGACCAGGCAGGCTGAGCTCCGGCGATCGCCCGCGCCTGTGAACCTCACGATCGTCGCTCGGGTCCGTCGACGTTGATGACCGGCGGTCCCGCTCCCGAACGCACGACGATGATGTGCGCCTCCTGATCGCTCGCATTGCTCTCACGGTGGACGGCGCCCGGGGCCACATACAGGAAATCGCCCGGCCGTGCGTCCAGGGTGTCGGCCCCGTCCGGCCCGAACTCCATGTGCAGCGCGCCGGTCATGACGTAGATCGAGGTCTCGTACTCCCCATGGTGGTGCCAGCCCGAGATCATCCCGGCCGCCGTGCGCACGAGTCCGGCCCACATCCGGTCGGTCGCGATCGCTTCCTCGCGGATCATGCCGGTGGTCGCGGCGCCTTCGGAGCGCTCGGCCGGGGGGACTCGGCGAACTCCTTCGCTCATGCTGATCCTCGGCCCTCAGTCGAAGCTCTTGCCCGCCGTGAAGAAGGCGAGCGCGCCCTTGGTCTTGGTCTGCTGGTCACCGTCCACATCCAGTCCGTGCTTCGCGAGGAACTCGCTGAAGTCGGCGGTCGTGTCCGCCGCCTCACCGGGTCGGACCGTGATGGACAGCTCGACGAGGTCCGAGCCGTCGGGCAGGATCCACCGCTCGGCCACGACGTCGTGCGGGAATCCCGGGAGATCCACCTTCCATTTCTGGACATCGATGGGGCCCATCACGGTGAGGGTGTCCCAGCCGACCTCGGCCGGACCGAACTCCTCGATGAGCCGCTCCTGGTCCTTCGAGAACAGCTTGCGCAAGGGGCGCTCGCCGCTGACCGCCGCGTCGATCTCGCCCGCGGCCTGCACCGCGCTCAGCTTCGCGGAGATGACCTCCCGGTCCCCGACCCGGTCCATCTCGATCTCGAAGCCATCCGTGCGCGACCAGTCGATGGGGATGGTCGCCGGGTCGATAGGGCGCAGCTTGACCGTCGAATCGTCCTCGTCACCGCGGACCTTGCGCGCTCGGAGCACCAGGCCCTTGTCGAACAGGTCGAGCTCGGGCGTGTCGAAGAAGTAGATGGTGCGGGTCTCGGGCTCCTCGCCCGTGCTCTTGAGGAGCTCGAGCGCCTCGTCCTCCTGCGACACCCGCGCTGTGACCTTGATCTCCACGGCCTCGATGGCCGGGTCGATGACGACCTCGGAACGCAAGCCGTCGTCGGGCATGGCGTGGCCTCCGGTACGGCCCGATGCTACCCCTAGCGCGCGCGCCAGACCGACTGGTTGACCAGGTTCTCGAGCCGCTCCTGGGCTCCGGAGTGCCGGACGGGCGCGACCGCCCCCGACGCGACACGCTCTTCGAGGTCCGCGAGACTCAGCGACCCACCCAGGATGTCCCGTCCCAGCGCGCCGTCCCATCCCGCGTAGCGGGCGTCCTTGAGCTTCGCGAGCTCGCCGCGCTCGATGAGGTCGGCCGCCGCGAGCAGCGCCGCGGCGAGCGTGTCCAGCCCGCCGATGTGAGCGTGGAACAGGTCGCTCCGGTCGGAGCTCTGCCGGCGCAGCTTGGCGTCGAAGTTGAAGCCACCGGCGCCCAGCCCGCCGTTGCGGATGATCTCGAACAGGGGCATCACCAGGTCGTCCACCGAGTTCGGGAACTGGTCGGTGTCCCAGCCGTTCTGGGGGTCGCCCCGGTTGGCGTCGATGCTGCCCAGGATCCCGTTGGCGACCGCGAACGC
>JBEVIK010000320.1:0-3624 GCA_040510715.1 Candidatus Limnocylindrales bacterium | reverse complement strand
GCCTTGAGCACCAGCGACTGGCCCGGGCTCGTGATGACCAGCTCCGGGACGCCGTCGAGGTCGGCATCGAGCGAGCGGATGCCATCGACCGGCAGCCCCTGCTCGCGACCCTGCCGGTCGCAGATGTCCTGCGCGGCGATGAGGTGCTCGAGGGTCGCGAGCCGCATGTGCGAGAGGTAGATGCCCCCGAACACGCCGTGCCAGTAGCAGTCGTTGGACTGGCCCCGGTACAGGTGGTCGGTCGCCGCCTCACGTGCCGGCCCCTCGGGGAGCGCCTCGACCGCGGCGGACGTCCGCAGCATCTGCTTGTGGAGGTCGTTGATCTCGCGGTACTTCACCTGGAAGTTGCGCCAGAAGCCGCCCCGCAGCCAGCGCACTTCGGGTCGCCCTTCGGCGATGTCCGCGTGGAGCACCTCGGCGAAGCGGCGGCCTTCGTCGGGCGGCAGCGACCACTCGCCCATCTCGGCGTACGAGCCCGTGGGCAGGTAGGTCCGGCCGACCGGCGGCTCGTGCTCCAGCCACGCGGACGGGGTGGTCGTGGTGAGCCAGTCGCGGTTCGCCACCAGCGTGTCGAAGAACCTGTCCACCCAGCGCTCGTCGGGCCCCCAGCAGTGGTCCCAGGTGGTCGGCCACGCACCGAACTTCTCGCCGTCGTCGCCCATGACCCCCAACCGCTCGCCAGACTCGGTGGCATTGGTCCGAAGGTGGGCGATGACCGACTCGACCGTCCCGAACGGGATCCGGTAGCGCAGCCCCTGCTCGGTCCCGAAGACGTTGATGCGCCGACCCTGGTCATCGGTGGAGTAGGGGCCCCACATCGCGTCGTCCGCGATGCCCGCCGAACGGAAATGGGCGTCGTCCACGATGGTCCAGGCATACCCCGCGTCGTGGAGCGAGGTCGGCACATCCGGCTCCCAGACGCGCTCCGCGAGCCAGGCACCCCGCGGCCGCTCCCCGAAGGTCGCCGCGAGCTCGCTGGCCATCCGCCGCAGCTGGCCCACGCGATCGCGCTCCGGCAGCGACGCGAGCACCGGCTCGCACCAGCCGCCGCCCACGATCTCGACCTGGCCGCGCTGATGCAGGGTGGCCAGCCGCGCGACGGTCTCCGGTCGCTCGCTGCGCAGCCACTCCAGCAGGGGACCCGTGTAGTGGAGCCCGAGACGGACGTCGGGATGGCGCTCGAGCGCCTCGATCATGGGCAGGTACGCCGCGTCGTGGTTGTCGGCGATGACGTGCCCGAAATTGCCCACCGGCTGGTGGTTGTGGAGCACGAGCGCGAGGCTGATGCGGGGTGCCATCAGGCGCCGGATCGTACCAGCAGCGGCCACCCGCGGAGCGCGCACCCGCTACCGTTGGCCCGTGTCGAGCGCGCGTCCCGTCCACTTCGGCTACAACCCACCGACGAGCGACCGACGGCTGACGGCCGAGCCGTTCCGGCCGGAGACGTTCGCTGAGGATGTGGATCGCGCAATCGGGCTCGCGCTGGATGGCGGGTTCGACTCGGTATGGGTCTCGGACCACCTCATGAGCGCCGACCGGTACCGGCTCGAGGCGTGGACCCTCCTGTCGTGGATCGCGAGCCGCCACCCGGGCATCACCGTCGGCACCAGCGTGCTGGTGGATGCGTTCCGGCCCGCGCCACTGCTGGCCAAGATGGTCGCGTCCCTCGCTGCGCTCACCGGGTGCCACATGATCGTGGGTTACGGTGCCGGCTGGGACGAGCCGGAGTTCCGTGCCTTCGGCTACCCGTTCGGCGCGGCGCGCGAGCGGCTCGACCGGATGGACGAATCGCTCGAGGTCCTGCGACTGATGTGGGAGGGTGGTTCCGTGGAGCACACCGGTCCGGCGCTTCGACTGGAGGGCGCCGTCGTGGAGCCCGCGCCGCCCGCGCGGCCGCTGCTCATGGTCGGAGGCGAGAGCAGGCACAGCATCGAGATCGCCGTCCGCCGGGCGGACTGGTGGAACATCGTCCACGTGCCGGATGACCTTGCCAGGCGTGCCGCCCAGGTGGACGAGGCATGCGCGCGTGCGGGTCGGGACCCCGCGAGCCTGCGTCGCTCGGTCTACCTCCCGGTGTTCCTGGCCGGCACCGTGGAAGCTGCCCGCCGGGCAGCAGGTCCCCGGCTCGACACGCCACCCAGGCCGTTCGCGGGGACGGCCGAGGGCCTCGTGGATCACCTCGCCGGGCTGGTCGAGCTGGGCTTCGATGCCTTCCAGCTCGTGTTCGCTGACTTCCCCGCCACGACGGATATCGAGTCGTTCCTGGAGCGGACGCTGCCGTCGTTCCGGACGGCCGCATGAGCGACCGCATCCGGGTCCGGTGCGTGTACCCATTCATGGACGACGACATCCGGATGCTCGCGTCCGTGGATCCGCGCATCGAGCTCGTGTCCGAGGGCGAGGACACGCCCGAGTGGTGCTCGACCCTCGACGACCCGGACCTGGAGGTCCTGCTCAGCAACCACCTCCCCGCGGACCTCGACCGGGTGCCCGCGCTGCGCTGGCTCCACACCGCGAGCGCAGGACTGGACATGGTCCTTGCGCAGGATCCCTGGGGTCACGGCATCACGGTCACCAACGGCAGCGGCGTCCACGCGGTGCACATGGGCGAGTACGTCCTGGGGGCGGTGATGCTGTGGAGCGAGCGGCTCGCGGAGCGGTTGGCCCACCAGCACGCCGGCCGCTGGGATCGGGAGATCGCGGTCGATACGCTGCCGGGGCGTCGCCTGCGGGGACGGACGGCCGTCATCGTGGGCTACGGCAGCCTGGGGCGCGAGGTCGGACGCCTGTTGCACGCGCTCGGTGTCCGGATCATCGCCGTCAAGGCCGACCCGACGACTCGCGCCGACCATGGCTGGCGCGAGCCGGGCACCGGGGACCCGGAGGGTGTCCTGCCCGAGCGGTTCGCAGGGCCAGCGGATCTGTCCGCCGTCGTCCGCGAGGCCGACATCGTGGTGCTCACGCTCCCTGCGACACCGCGGACCACGCGTATCGTGGATGCGGCCGTCCTGACCGCGATGCGTCGGGACGCGCTGCTCGTCAACGTAGGTCGGGGCGCGCTCGTGGACCAGGACGCGCTCATCGAGGCCCTCGCGGGCCGCCGCATCGGGGCAGCGGTGCTCGACGTGACCGACCCCGAGCCCTTGCCGGACGACAGCCCGCTGTGGACCCTGCCCGGCACCCTCGTGACGCCCCACATCTCGGCGCTGGGCGAGGTGACGGCCCTGTGGCACACGGCCGCGCTGCTGTGCGCGGAGAACCTGCGTCGCTACGTGGCGGGCGAGCCCCTGCTCAACGTGACGTCCCCGGCCGCGGGGTACTGACCCGGGCTAGCGGGTGCGCGCCGTCTGGCGCTGCGCCTTGGCGTCGGCCTTGGCCTTCGCCGCCCGCTCCTGCTCACGTGCCATGCGGTTCTGTCGCGCGCGCTCCTGCGAGCTGCGGAGGAAGTTGCGGTACCACGCCGCGAAGCTGGCTGCGAGGATGCCCACGACGACCGCCACCATCACGAAGACCAGCGCATCGGCGAACGTGATGGGCGATGTGGCCTGGACCGTTCCGTCGACCCCGATGGTGGAGCCAGGCACGAGGAATCCGAGGGCTGCCCACAGGATGCCGTCGATGAGG
>JBEVIK010000319.1:0-3701 GCA_040510715.1 Candidatus Limnocylindrales bacterium | reverse complement strand
CTGCGCGACCGATGGGGATCGACCATCGTCCGCTCGGGCACGGACACGCCCTCGACCCGGCCGGTAGCCACCCTCGGCGCCCTGGCGCTGGCACCCGCGCCGGACGCGGCTCGGACCCCGGCCACGGCGCAGCCCATCGTGCGTTCCGGATTCGAGGCCATCGACGGGCTCATCGGCGGGTTGCCCAGCCAGGGCACGGTGTCACTCGTGGGGGACCCCTCGAGCGGCACCACCACCCTCGCGCTGCGATCGATGGCCGAGGCGCAGGCATCCGGCGCCATCGGGGCATGGCTGGACCTGCCCGGCCGCTTCGACCCGCTCGAGGCCGCGGCACGCGGCGTGGACCTGCGCTGGCTGGTGGTGGTCCGGCCACTGGCCGCCACCGATGGGCTGCGCATCGCGGGCTCGCTCCTCGGCAGCCGCTCGGTGGACCTGCTGGTCCTGGACCTGCCCCCCAGGCTGCCATCCGCCCAGGCGGCCGTGCTGCGCCAGCTCGCGGCCCACGCCCGGCGGGTGGGGGCACGCGTCCTCGCCATCGGTTCGGAGGGACTGGCGCCCGCGCTCCAGGACGCCCTCGCCGAGGCCAGCCACCTGCGGCTCGCGCTCGCCCATCGGGACTGGCTGCGGGTGGGTCGCGAGGTCGTGGGCCAGCGGGTGACCATCACCGTGGAGAAGGACCGCGGCGGGGCGCCGGGACGCGCCGTGGACATCGAGATCGTGTATCCGCCGGACGGGGAGCGCGGGCCGGCCGTCACCCGGCTGCTGGCGGAGGCCACCGGTCCACCGGGGGAGGTCGCCGGCCCGTCCTCGAGGGCCCCACACCTCATCCACCCACCGTCCATCGAGACCGATCATCGACCCACCCCACATGCGTCTCCTCCACCTCCGCTGGGACCATCTGCCGCTCCTGCTGGAGCACCACGCGCCCACCCGGTCCGATCTCGTCGTGCTGGGTGGACGGCCGTGGGACCCGGGTAGCGTCCTTGACGCCAGCCCGGCCGCGCTGCGTGCCGGGGTGGTCCGGGGACAGCCGCTGGGGTCAGCGCATGCGCTCGTGCCCGACGCGCTGTTCCTCGAGGCGAATCGCGACCGGTATCGCCAGGCGATGGAGGTCGCGCTCGAGACGCTGCTCGCGGTCACCCCGGCGGTGGAGGGGGCCAGCGACCCCGACGACCCGGCGTTCGGGCGGGTGCTGCTGGGCATCGAGGGGCTGGACCGGCTGTGGGGGGACGAGCCGGCCATCATCGAACGTGCCGTCACCCTCGCCGGCACGCTGCTGCCGGGGGTGCCTCGCGCGGGCATCGGCAACACCCGGTTCGGGGCACAGGTGGCCGCGGCGCTCCGACAGGTCATCCCCGTGGGCGACGCCACGACCGAGCGCGCCTGGCTGGCGCCACAGCCCATCCGCTGCCTGCCCACGACCCCGGACACCCTGGGTCGCCTGCGCCGGTTCGGGCTGACGCATGTCGGGGACCTCGCCGGGCTGCCGCGCTCCGCGATGGTGGCGCGCTTCGGGCCACCTGGCGGCACGCTCCACGACCTCGCGAACGGCCTGGATGCCCGGCCCCTGCGCCCCCGGCGACCCGTGGAGCGGCTGCGCGCCGAGCTCGAGCCAGAGGGTGCCATCGACGGCATCGAGCCGCTCCGGTTCATCCTCCATCACCTGTGTGATGGGCTGTGCCGGCAGCTGGTCGCGCGGGGCGCCGCGGTCAGCAGGGCCGTGCTGTGGCTCACGCTCGAGGATGCGCTCGAGCCATCGGTGGTCATCGAGCAGCACCTGCCCGAGCCGGTGGCGCGGCCGGATGCCATCGAGCGGCTGCTGGTGGCGAGGCTCGAGGGTCTCCAGCCGGGCGGGCGCATCGGCCGGGTGGCACTCGAGCTGGACGGCCGTCAGCCGGGCGCGGGCCGGCAGCTGGGCCTGTTCGAGCCGCAGGGCGCTCGTGCGGACCGCTTCGCGTGGGAGCTCGCCGCGCTCGCCATCCGCTTCCCGGGCCAGCTATGGCGCACCTCCATCGGCGATCCCCAGGCGACCCGCACCGAGGAGCGCACGAACTGGGAGCCCGTCGAGGTTCCCCAGGGTGGCGTGGTGGATGGACCCACGGCCGCCGCGGCGGCGGCCACGCCGTGAGCCCCCGCTATCACCGGCTGCCGTCGCTCGAGGTGGAGCCGGACGAGCTGGGCCGGCCGGTGCTGCTCCACTGGCGCGGCACGGACCTGCGCGTGGAGGTGTGCGGCCAGTGGCGCGTGGACGAGCCGTGGGGTCGTCCCGTCCAGCGGGACTACTACCAGCTCCGGGCGCTCGAGCCGCACCTGCTGCTGCTCGTGTTCCTCGACCGGCTCACGGGGTCGTGGCACCTGGAGCGGCTGTATGACTGAGCTCGATGCGCTCGCCGTGGACATGCGCCCGGCGCGCCTTCGCCAGCGTCGCCATGCCCGCCGCGTCGAGCACGACGATGGGGCAGCCACGCTCGTACATCCGGCCCGCCACGATGGACCCGATGGCCAGGATCGAGTCGGGATGCCCCAGCACCAGCGCGGCCGGCCCCGATCCCCGGCGCAGCATCTCGGCCAGCACGGAGCTGGACGAGGACGACCCGATGACCACGGGCATGACCACGACCCGGCCCGTGAGCGAGGCACCCCGCTGGGGATGGCGCTGCGAGGTGATCACGCCGTGCTCGGCATCCACCCCACCCCACAGGCTCAGGGGCCGGTCCAGCACGAGGACCTCGCCGCCGGCATCACCCGCCACCAGCACGCTCGCCGCGAGGGTCACCACGTCCGTCATCGCGTCGCCTCAGTCCCGGACCCGCACGACGCGACCCGCCCGGGCGCTCGCGACGCACTCCCGGAGCGTCCCGTACGCGACCCTCGCGCCGAGGTTGGTGGGTGCGTAGAACGCCCACTTGGCGGAGTCGGTCATGGTCACGCCATCGGGATGCGCGAGCACCGGGCTGAGATAGGTGCAGGTGTCGGTCACGAACCGGACCCCGACCCGCTCGAGCTCGCGCTCCCAGCCCCGGGTCCGGACCTCCTCGAGCACCCGTCGCGAGGTCGAGGCGACCAGCTCCACCGCCAGGGGGCCCGGCGCATCGGCCAGCAGCGTGCGCAGCTCCTCGAACCCCTTGACCGAGAGATGGGGCGTGCCCAGCGCGACCGCGTCGATGGGGCCATCGACCCGCGCGCCAAGGGTGGTCCCCGCCTCCTCGAGGTCATCGATGTCGATAGCCAGGCGCTCGACCGTCCCGGCTTCGGTGGCCTGCGCCGCCCACGCCGCCTCGGGGGTCACCTCGAGCCAGTGGAACAGCCCCAGGTCGCCCGACGTCGCGGCACCCGCGCCGAACGCCTTGAGGTCGTCCTCCGAGACCTCGTCCGGGCGACCCGTCAGCAGCGGCACCCGTCCGCCGACGTGCGACCCGACGGCGAACCCCAGCACCCCGAACGCCGACTCGTCGGTGAGCGTCGCGACCACCCGCTCGGACAGCTCGACCACGAGCGTGGGCAGCCGCCCCTCTTCGGTGTGCAGCCCGCGCCCGGGGACCCGGCCCGTGATGGCCGCGGCGAGGTCGGTGAAGTCGCCGTAGCGGTCGGTCCGGGCGCCCAGCACCGAGTTGGCGAACACGATGGCGTTCGATTCGGCCCACGCCACCTGCTCCCCGAACGCCGGCCGGACACCCGCGTGGTACGGCGCGCACGTGAAC
>JBEVIK010000318.1:0-5349 GCA_040510715.1 Candidatus Limnocylindrales bacterium | reverse complement strand
CCCGCAGCACGGTCTCGATGGCGGCGGCATTGGACGGCAGGCTGGGCGCGAAGCCACCCTCGTCGCCCTGGCCGGTCGCGAGCCCCTTGTCGTGGAGCTCCGCCCGCAGCGCGTGGAACACCTCGGTGCCCGCCCGGAGCGCCTCGCTGAAGGTGTCGAAGCCGACGGGCATGACCATGAACTCCTGGAAGTCCGTGGAGTCCAGGGCGTGCTTGCCACCGTTGAGGATGTTGAGCATCGGCACCGGCAGCGTGCGCGCACCGACGCCGCCCAGGTACCGGTACAGCGGCAGCCCGTATGTCGCGGCAGCCGCGTGCGCGGTCGCGAGCGAGACGCCCAGCAAGGCGTTGGCACCCAGCTTGCCCTTGTTGGGCGTGCCATCGAGCGCCAGCATCCGGGCATCGATGCGCGCCTGGTCCGAGACGTCCTCGCCCAGCAGGTCGGGGCCGATGAGGTCGATGACGTTGGTCACGGCGGTCAGGACGCCCTTGCCCCCGTAGCGCTTCTTGTCGCCGTCCCGCAGCTCGACCGCCTCGTGGGCGCCGGTCGAGGCCCCGGACGGGACCGCTGCCCGGCCCACCGTCCCGTCATCGAGCAGGACCGAGACCTCGAGCGTGGGGTTGCCCCGGGAGTCGAGGATCTCCTGGGCGTCGATGAGGTCGATGACGGTCACTTCCTGGCGGCTCCGACTGCGACGGGTCGATCCTGGAGGATGGCGATGCCCGGCAACTCCTGCCCCTCGAGGAACTCGAGCGACGCGCCACCACCGGTGGACACGTGGGTGAACGTGTCGGCGAGCTTGAGCTCCTCGATGGCGGCCACCGAGTCACCGCCGCCGACCACGACGGTCGCGCCGGCCTCCGACCGAGCGGCAAGGAAGCGCGCCATGGCACGGGTGCCGTCACCGAACGTGGGCACCTCGAACACGCCCAGCGGCCCGTTCCAGACGATGGTCCTGGCGGGCTCCAGCGCCTCCTGGAAGGCCTGGGTGCTGGCGGGGCCCACGTCCACGATGGACCAGCTGTTGGGGACCTTGTGCACGGGGACGACCTTGTGCTCGGCGCCCCGGGTGACCTCCTTGGCCACCACCACGTCGTGCGGGATGAGCACCTGGATGCCCTTCCTGGCGGCGGTCTCGAGGATGCGTTGCGCGTCCTCGACGCGATCCTTCTCGAGCAGGCTCTTGCCCACGGTGTGGCCCTTGGCCACGAGGAACGTGTTGGCCATGCCGCCACCGATGACGAAGGTGTCCACCTTGTCCATGAGGTGCTCCAGCACCTTGATCTTGCCGCTCACCTTGGCGCCCCCGATGATGGCCGCGAACGGGTGCGCCGGCGACTCGACCAGGTTGGACAGGTTGGAGATCTCCTTCTCCATGAGCAGGCCGGCATAGGCCGGCAGGAGCTTCGCGACCCCCACGGTGGAGGCATGCGCGCGGTGCGCGGTGCCGAACGCATCGTTGACGTAGACATCGGCGTACGCCGCGAGCTCCTTGGCGAACCCAGGGTCGTCGGCCTCCTCCTCCGCGTGGAAGCGGAGGTTCTCGAGGAGGATGATCTGCCCCGGCTTGAGGCGGGCGAGGGCGTCCTGGGTGCCGATGCCGAGCGCATCGCCGGTGCAGGGCACGCTGACACCGAGGAGCCGGCTCAGGCGCTCCGCCACCGGCCGCAGGCGTGCCGACTCGATGACCTTGCCGTTGGGCCGGCCGAGGTGGCTCATGAGGATGACGATGGCGCCCCGCTTGGCGAGGTACACGATGGTGGGCAGGGCGGCCCGGATCCGGGTGTCGTCCTTGACCTGGCCGTCCTCGATGGGCACGTTGAAGTCCACGCGGACCAGGACCCGCTTGCCCTGCGGGTCGAGGTCGCGGACGGTGAGCTTGTCCATGATGTCGTTCTGTTCGCCTCCTGGGGCGTTGGTGAGGCCGCGGGGGTCAGGCCACCGCGGCCCCGGACGGTCGCGGCTTCAGGCCGCCGCGGCCGCCGGCAGGCGCTGCGCCACGAACGCGGTGACGTCCGCGACGCGGCAGCTGTAGCCCCACTCGTTGTCGTACCACGTGATGACCTTCACGAAGTTGCCGCCCAGGGACATCGTCGACGCCGCGTCGATGATCGACGAGCGGCTGTCGCCCCGGAAGTCCGAGGACACGAGCGGCTCATCCGAGACACCCAGGATGCCCTTGAGCGGTCCGGCAGCGGCGGCCCGGAATGCCTCGTTGAGCTCCTCGGCCGTGGCCGGGCGCTCGAGCTCCGCGGTGAAGTCCACGACGCTCACGGTGGGCGTTGGCACGCGCAGCGAGAAGCCGTCGAACTTGCCCTTGAGGTCCGGGATGACCAGGGCGAGCGCCTTCGCGGCGCCGGTCGTGGTCGGGATGATGTTGAGGCCAGCCGCCCGGGCGCGGCGCGGATCCTTGTGCGCCACGTCGAGGATGCGCTGGTCGTTGGTGTAGCTGTGGATGGTGTTCATCAGGCCGCGCTTGATGGTCCACCGGTCATGGACGACCTTGGCCGCGGGCGCGAGGCAGTTGGTGGTGCAGCTCGCGTTGCTGATGATGTGGTGCTTCTCGGGGTCGTAGGTGCCCTCATTGACGCCCAGCACGAGCGTCACGTCCTCGCCCTTGGCGGGGGCGCTGATGATGACCTTCTTCGCGCCGGCCTGGAGATGGGCGCTGGCCTTCTCGGCATCGGTGAAGAGGCCCGTGGACTCGATGACCACGTCCACGCCCAGGTCACCCCACGGCAGCGTGGCGGGGTCCTTGACCTGGAGCGACCGGATGGTGCGCCCGTCGATGATGATCGCGTCGGCCGTGTGGTCCACGGTCCCGGGATACGCGCCGTAGGTCGAGTCGTGCTTGAACAGGAGCGCGTTGGTCTCGACGTCCACGAGGTCGTTCACGGCCACGACTTCGACGTCCGGGGTGCGCTCGAGGATCGCCTTGAGCGACTGGCGCCCGATGCGACCGAAGCCGTTGATGCCGACCCTCACGGTCATGTCATCCCTCCTGGAGGCTGGGGACGCTCCTCACGTCCATGCTGCTCGCGACAGGTGCCGACGGACCCGGCGCACGCCCATGGCGGTGGCGCGAGTTCGGGAGACGGTCGCACCGTCGCGCTGAGCGTCACTGCGTGCTGACGCTGGTGGTTCTCAGGTACGGCCGGATCGTACCAGACGTGCGGGGCAGCGCCCGAGGGCCGAACAGCCCTATCCGCTGGGGCCGTTCCGACGTCGTGTCGTTCGCGGCACGCTGCGCCGGACATGCGAACGCCCGGCCTGGGAGGGCCGGGCGCTGCGTCGTTGCCGTCGGGAGCGCGATCGCCCCGACATGTTCAGCGGGCGGTCAGCCGCCGATGCGGAAGACGCTCCCGCCGCAGATGGGGCAGGTGCCCTTGGTGGCTGGCTTGCCGTTCTTCATGGTGATCTGCGTCGGGTTCTTGATCTCGACCTTCTTCTTGTCCTTGACGCAGTACGCCTCTGCCATCCGAGTTCCTCCCTTCCTCACACGGGCTGCCGACCCGGTGCCGCCCGCGGGACCCGGGCATCTGCCGGGTCTCCGCACGCATGTTCGTGGTGCCTAGGTTGCCATCATCGCGGGCCACAGCGAAGGGCGCCAGTGGGTGGCACCCGCCGCCCTGGTCCGCTCATCCATATCGGCGAGGATCCGCAGGGCCACCATGCCCGTCTCGATGCAGGCCAGCTCGGCGGCAGCTCGACCAGCCTCATCGAGGAACATCCCCTCGTTCCGTTGGGCGAAGGCGGTGCAGACCACCCCTGCCCGAGCGCCGGCCAGTGCCGCCAGCACCAGCAGCGCGGATGCCTCCATCTCGAAGTTGACGACACCCTGGGCGGCCATCTCGGCCGCGAGGTCAGGGTACCGGATGGGAAGCTGCGGGATCGGGCGCCCCTGCGCGCCGTAGAAGCCGGGCGCGGTCGCGGTCAGGCCGAGGTGCGCCCGATAGCCCAGCGTCGCTGCGGCCTCCACGAGCGCTGCGACCGCCGCGTAGTGCGGGACCGCGGGGTATCCGTCGTGCACGTACCACGCGGTCGTGGACTCGAGCCGGACGGCGCCCGTGGTGATGACCAGGTCGCCCAGCGCGATCTCCGGGCGGAGGACGCCGCAGGACCCGATCCGGATGAGGGTCGGGTTCCGGACAAGAGCGAGGATCTCCGCGAGCGTGATCTCGACGTTGTCGGCGCCGATACCCGTGGACACCGCGGAGATGCGCACCCCGTCGCGTGTGCCGGTGACCGACGCGAACTCGCGGTGCTCGCGTCGCACCTCGACGGCATCGAGCATCCCCGCGATCCGTTCGATGCGCGCGGGGTCCCCCGGCAGCAGGATGAGGTCGGCGAGCTCGCCCGGCGCCAGGTCGATGTGGTACTGGCGGTCGGTATCGGGCACAGCCACCCTGCGGTCGCCGTTGGGCAACATGCCTCCTTGGTCGTACGCCCGAAACGTGCTCGGGTCGCGCGAACCATAGGCACCACGCTCACGGAGCGTCAAGCACGCTCATTCGTGCGCGGGCCGCCGTCGGGCCCCTCGACGGCCGATCGACGGCGTGTGCGCCGCCGATATCCGGCGACAGCGAGCCCGCCCGCCAGCCCCAGCAGCGCGGCGATGCCCAGGCCCACGACCAGCGCGAGCAGGGGCCGCAGGAGGCCGCCAGCGCCCGTCTCCGGGCCCCGGCCCGCCGCGTCGGTCGCAGCAGACGCCGACGGCAGCTCGTCCGGCTGCATGCTGGGTGACGGCGACGAACCGGCGACCGTCAGCCGTGAGGCGCGGAGCACGCCTTTCGCGCTCGCCACGATCTCCCAGCCGCCCACGTCCCGGGTGGCGACCGTGCCCGTGACGTTGACGACCTCGCCCAGGTGCAGTGGTGGGTCGAAGGTCGGTGCGAAGTCCAGCAGGCGGACCAGGCCACGTCCCGAGCCGTCATCGAGCGTCAGGAGCGGCGTGTCGATCACGCGCAGCGCCCCCGCGACCCGGACACGGTGGCCCACGAGGCCCGGGACCCCCTCGAGGCTGGTGCCGATGGGGACGTCGTCCAGCCGCCGTGCCGGTCCGCCCGGGTCGTCGGCGGTGCCCGGGTCGTCGCCGATGGTGCCCGGGTCGTCCGGATCATCCGGGCCATCCAGGCCGGTCGACGTCTCGCCCTGCGGGGCCGATCCCAGCCGGATGTCATGCGCCTCGCGCGGCGCGATGCCGAAGCGTTGGTCCGTGGCACTGGGGTGCGCTCGCTTGACGATGCCCGTGATGGTCGCGTTGCGACCCTCCTCCAGGGCGTCGGCCGGGATGCCGCTGCGCGCGAGACCCACGATGGGCAGCGTGCCCGCGGCGCCGAGCGATGCCTC
>JBEVIK010000317.1:0-3157 GCA_040510715.1 Candidatus Limnocylindrales bacterium | reverse complement strand
CCAGAGCAGGATCGCGGCGCCCACGATCGCAAGCAGCAACGTCGCGCGGAGCACGAGCTGGGTGAACCTGCGGCGCAGGACCGCCTCGATGATCGTATAGCCGACGACGCCCACGATGAGGGCGCCCCACCAGGGGACCATGCCGAACCAGATGAGGCCGACGATGAGCAACAGGATGATGCTCACGCTCACCGCCGCCCACAGCTCCACGAAGACCCCATAGCGCACCTCGGAGGGCGGCGTGGGTCGCATCACATGGTGCAGGTGCGCGTGTGGGTCGCCGGCGTCCCCGGCCTCGAGGCGCGCCAGCTCCGCCCGGGAGGCCCCGACGGCATCCGAGACGTCGGCCCGGTGAGCGCGCGAGGTGGCGAGCTCGCGCTCCGCGGCGGCGAGCTCGGTCAGACGCTCGTCGTGCGAGCGCGCGAAGGCGCCCTCCACGCCCAACGCTCGCACCTCGAGCTCGAGCCCGGGCAGCCGCTCGGTCAGCTCGCGGATGGCGACATCGGTCGTGGCGAGCTCGTCGACGAGGGTGTCGATGCGTGCCCTGAGGTGCTCCGGCTGGCGTGATGGCGGAGCCACCTTGTCGAGGCCAGCGAACCCGAGCGGGTCGTTCCACGACTGACGCACCGTGCCTGCGCGGGTGTACTTGGGCCCCGCCGGCGCCCGCTCACCCGCGAAGCGGTCGAAGGTGTCCAGACCGAACAGGCCGCGGTAGCCGTTGACCCACGGCACGCTGTCGTCGATCAGCTCCACATCCCACGTGGTGGCGGCGCCGGCGCCCACGGTCCGGCCGTCGCCACGCGCGTAGTCGATGAAGGGGACGCTGAGCGCGCCCTCGATGCGCTGGGCGAGGTCACCCGGGTCGGGCTGGTTGAGGGTGTCGCGCCAGAACGTCCGGAGCGCGTCAAGCGCGCCGCGCGCCCCTCGCGCGAAGGGCAGGGGCAGCTGGGTCAGGTACTCGCCCTGCTCGAAGTACGAGGCGTGGGAGCCACCTCCCGCGAATATGACCGGGTGCTCTCCCTGGAGCACGAGGTCCGGGTCGTCCCATCGCCGTCGCAGGTCATCACCCGTGTAGTCGTGGGCTGCCGCGGCGATCCAGACCGGTCGTGGGCCGTCCGGAGCGTCGTCGAGATAGACGAACACCTGCTCCCAGTCCGACTCGTGGTCGTTGACGCCACCGAACGTGGAGCGGTAGTCGTTCATGAAGTAGAAGAAGAGGTAATGGAGCACGATCCAGCCGTTCCGCCGCACCACCCGCGCGTGGTAGAGGACACGGGGGTCGATGGTCAGGGCATCGGCGTACTTCACCTGGGCAGCTGCGGCCGTGCCCCCGGGCACCGTTCCCCGGAGCAGCAGCGAGATCGTGAACCCGGCATCGACCAGCCGCGCGAACAGCCCCACGCGAGCGAGCCGGCCCGGCGAGCTGAAGCGTTCGCGGTCGGGGCGCATCTGCCAGCGGGCCATCTCGATGCTGTCGAACGGGTCCTGCACGAGTCGCAGGTACAGGTTCTCGCCGGGCGGCGCCGTCTGCCGCGACAGCACGTCGGTCGATACGCCTCCGAGCTCGAGGCGCACGGTCCGGTCCCGCTGGGACCGGCCCACGAGCAGGTCCGTCCGCGCGAGGTACGCGTCGACCGGTGACGGGTAGAACAGCTCGCCGCGGGTGTAGTGCACGACCGGCTCGAAGCGGCGCAGCAGCGCGAGATCCACCGAGGGGTCGACGCCGGGCGCCACGCGCGGCTCGGCGGGCTCCGTCGTGTCTATCGCTGCCGGCTCCGCCGCCATGGGCTCCGTGTCCGAGCGAGCGGCTGCCCGCCGGCGGCTGGTCGTCACGGGTCGACCCGTCCCGCGGAGTCGGTGCTGGCGATGGGTGGGCGATCCCGGGCCCGAGGCGCCCGGAACGCGTCCTGGACCGCACTCGTGTTGAGGTAGAACGCCGACACGACGTCAAGGCCCATCCGGAGATAGGTCGCGAGCGTGGTGTCCGAGCCGGTCCGCCACCACGTCAGCAGGTCGAGCAGCAGTGACAGACCCACCAGCGACACCATGAGCGCCCAGCCCCAGCGCTCGAGCCGCCACATGCCGACGACCGCGACGACGACAGCGACACCCGCGCCTGCAAACACGATTCGCGCCCATGCGTGCTCCTGGAGGAAGGTCATCAGGACGCCCTCCCAGGGCAGCGTCCACCCAAGCACCGTGACCACGAGCGCGAGGACCACGGTCGCGAGCTGGATGAGCGCGACGACGAGCACCCCGAAGGGCCGACGACGGGTCGGTGCCGGGCCTGCCGGCAGGGTGCTCCGGGTGTCGGTGGTGGCGTCCACAGCGCGCACGAGTGTGCGCCGATCGGGACGTCATCGCACGCTCGTCCCGCCAACCTGTCACGAGGTGACGTGGTCGGGGTGCACCATGTGGGCATGTGTGGACGGATGACCCAGCAGACCTCCCCCGAGGAGGTCGCACGCATCTTCGCTGCCGAGGTCCGCGACTCCGGGGACGACCCGTTCGCCCCCTCGTGGAACGTGGCGCCCACGGACCCGGTGACCGTGGTCCTGCAACGCGAGGACGGACGCGTCGTGGAGCGCCACCGATGGGGCCTCATCCCGAGCTGGGCGAGCTCGGCCAAGGAAGGCGCACGGCACATCAACGCCCGTGCCGAGACGGTCGCCGAGAGCGGGGCCTTTCGGATCTCGTTCCGGAAGCGCCGCTGCATCATCCCCGCCGACGGCTTCTACGAGTGGCGGCGCATCGGCGAGAAGCGCAAGCAGCCGTGGTTCCTGGGACCGCACGCGGAGGACGCGGTGCTCGCGATGGCTGGGCTGTGGTCGGTCTGGAAGGATCCCGCGACCGGGCTGTGGGTGCCCTCGGCGACGGTCGTCACCACCGACGCGAACGATGACGTGGGCCAGCTCCACGACCGGATGCCGGTGCTGCTGCCACGGGACGCGTGGCAGGCTTGGCTCGATCCCGACCAGCAGGACCAGGAGCTGCTGCGCTCGCTCCTCGGGCCCGCACCCGACGGGGTCCTCGAGATGCACCCCGTGTCACGACGGGTCAACGACGTCCGCGAGGACGGACCCGACCTCGTCGACGCGGTGCCCGAGGAGCCGATGGCCGACGATCCGGGAGCCTCCACCGAAGCGTCCGGCTCATC
>JBEVIK010000316.1:0-9764 GCA_040510715.1 Candidatus Limnocylindrales bacterium | reverse complement strand
CGCGCCTCCTACGTCTTCCTGGGGGTGACGCTCGCGGTCGTCGCGGGAGCCGTGCTGTACCAGTCCGTCGACCATGTCCAGACCCGCATCGACGTGTGGCTCGACCCGTGGGCCGACCCATCCGGCGCCGGATACCAGGTCGTCCGTGCGCTCTACGCGTTCGCGCGTGGCGGCGTGGTGGGCACGGGCCTGGGGGCAGGGCTGCCGCAGGTGGGGTCGGCGCCCGCCATCCCGCTGATGCACAGCGACTTCGTGTTCGCGGCGCTGGGCGAGGAGCTGGGGCTCCTGGGCGTGGTCGCCATCGCCGGCTGCTACCTCGTGATCGCGGAACGCGGCCTGCGGGTCGCGGCGCGGGCACCCGACGAGTTCCAGGCGCTCCTCGCGGCCGGCCTCACGCTGGTGATGGTCATCCAGGCCGCGCTCATCATGGCCGCCAACCTGCGGCTGGTGCCGCTCACCGGTGTCACCCTGCCGTTCGTGAGCTACGGCGGCTCGTCGGTCATCACCAACGGGCTCGTGGTGGGCCTGCTGCTGGCGCTCAGTGACCGGCGCGCGGTGCGGGGTGCTCCGGCCCGCTCCTTCCGGGTGGGCCGTTCGACCGCCTCGAGTGAGACATCGCCGTCGGTGACCGGGGGTGCCGTCGCATGAGCGGCGTGACGCAGGGGCGGCACCATGAGGCGCCCGGCATCGGGACCGCGTTGCTGCGGGTCGCCGGGGTCCTGTTCGTGGGCTACCTCGCGGTGGCCATTGGAGCCGGCTGGTGGCAGCTGGTGCAGTCGGGCCCGCTCACCGACGACCCGCGTGACCCGCTCCGCGCGTGGGTCGACCGCAATGTCCCGCGGGGACGCATCCTCGACTCGCGCGGATCGGTGGTGGTCGGCAACACCTCGCTCGGGGACGGGTCCCGCGGGCGGCGCTACCGGTTCCCGGCCATGGCCGCCGTCACGGGCTATCACAGCGCGCTCCTCGGGGCGGCCGGTCTCGAGCGCACCTACGACCTCCAGCTGTCCGGGATGGACGGCCTCACCGCGGGGGGCGGCGCGCTCCGGAAGCTGCGCGACCAGCCCTACCGACCGGTCGACCTCGTGCTCTCGGTGGATGCCCGGTTCCAGCAGCTGGCAGCCCGCCTGCTGGGCGATCGGCGGGGCGCCGTGGTGGCCATCGAGCCCTCGACAGGGCGCATCCTCGCACTCGTCAGCACGCCCACCTATGACCCGGCGCGCCTCGTGGACACGTCGAGCGCCCGGAGCTACCTCCGACGGCTGCAGGCGGATGGCGACGCACCGCTGCTGGACCGCGCGACCCAGGGGCTGTATGTCCCGGGGTCGGTGTTCAAGCTGGTGACGGCGGTCGCCGCGCTCGGCTCGGGTGCGATGGACGCCCGCACCACCTTCGCGGAGCAGCCCGCGGAATCCCGGCGCGGGTTGCGCGTCGATGGCGCGCGGCTGCGGGACTCACCCCGGACCGTGCAGCTCGACCACCCCCTCGACCTCTCGGAGGCGATGGAGGTGTCAAGCAACGTCTGGTTCGCGAGGGCCGCGCTGGAAGCCGGGCCGGAGGCGATGGTCGAGGCGGCACGCCGGCTGCGGCTCGACGAGGCGTTCGACCTGGGCTTGCCCATGGAGGCCGGCCAGGTCAATGGCGAGGACGGGTCGCTGGCGGGCTTCGGGTCGGAGGTCGAGCTCGCCAGCGCCGGCTTCGGCCAGGGCGAGGTGCTGGTCACGCCGCTGCACATGGCGGTCATCGCCGCGGCCATCGCCAACGACGGGGTGCTCATGGCGCCCAGCCTCGTTGACCGCATGGAGGACGACGACGGCCGGCGCACCGACCAGGCGCCACGAGCCCTGGGCCGCGTGATGTCGTCCGGGGTCGCGGGCGACATCCGTGCTGCCATGACCCAGGCCGTGGAGGGGGGCTTCGCCGGACCCTATGCGGGGGGCGCCAAGGTCCCCGGGGTCCGCACCGCGGGCAAGAGCGGCACCGCGGAGCTCGCGCCCGGCGAGCGGCCGCACAGCTGGTTCACGGGCTTCGCGCCCGCGGGCGATCCGCGGATCGCCATCGCCGTGGTGGTCGAGAACGGCGGCGCGGGGAGCGCCGCGGCCGTGCCCATCGGCGGTCGCCTCATGCGCGCCTGGCTGGAGCGCTTCGACCCGCCAGGCGAGGGTCGCTGACGCCGCATGCCCGCCTCAGGTGGCGAGGTACCGCAACCAGCACGCGAGCTGGTGGAGCGCGCCAGGGCTTCGGGTGAGGCCCCCCGGGAGGTCGCCCACGCCGCCGGCCAACCGAAGGGTGGTCGCGATCATCGACCCACGCCCATGCGTCACCTCCACGACGTAGTCATGGTGGGCTCCTGTCCGGGCGTCCACTCGGCGCATGATGGGACGCTGCACATCGGATGGACCGGGCACGAACGCATGGTCCGCCGCGACGGCCGCCACTTGGAGACCCAGGAAGGGCGCGACCGGGAAGTCGCCCCACGCGACATGTGGCTCCGCGATCCGGATCGCCTCGCGCCAGAACGGCAGCGGCGTCACGGGGAGCGGTCCGTCCGGGCCACCCTGGAGCAGCACCAGCCGGCCGCCACGCTCGACGTGGGCGCGCGCCGCCTCGGTCCAGCGGCTGGCAACCGCGAGCCGAGGGTGCGCCGGCTCTTCGTCAACGCGGCCGAGCAGCTGGCGCAGGTCCTCGAGGGAGCCGTCCGGATCGAGCACCGCGATGGCCCCGCCGGTGGGCCACGCCGTAGCGGGGAACACCCACAGGGGCCAGTCGTTGGATGCGGTGTCATCGCCGATGGTGGCCGTCGCCTCGAGTCGAAGCGCGGTCGGCACGAGCACGTCGGGCAGGTCGAACGCGACGACCGCGACCTCGCGGACCTCACCTGGGCGCATCTCGCCTGCAGAGCGCGCCGAGCCGCGTGCCATCTCCCGACCCCCCTCGCGATGGACGGCCCATTCGACCTCCACGGGCGCGCGAGCAGACCCGAAATGCGAGAGCACGAGATAGGTCCGGAAGGCCTGTCCCGAAGGATGCGTCCATGGATCGGAGCGAGCCGGTCGGTCACCTCCCGCGACCCATGCCCGTCGTCGGTCCCAGCCGAGCGCCAGCACCAGGTCCGCGTTGCTCCGGCGAAGCGCGTCCTCGTCGAGCCGGACCCGTCCTGTGTCATCCCACACCCCGGACGTGCTGATGGGCGTGTCGCGCTCGCCCGTGAGCACGTACCCCGAGACGTCGTCGCGTGCCCGTACCGTCTCGAAGACGCGGCGACGCAGCAGCAGCGACGCCTGGTCCGAGATCCGCCGCAGCTCATCCGCACGGGTGCCCGATCCAGCCTGCTGGAGCGCCTCGGCGAAGCCGGTCACCTCCATCGCCCAGCGGGCGCCCTGCGGGTTCCGGCTCGCGTCGGGGGAGGTCCACCAGGGAAGCCTGCCGCGGGCATCGGCCTGCGCTCGAGGATCCCGGAACGCGTCACTGTCGGCGAATTCCCCGAAGACCCACGGCTGACGCCGCCGCCAGCGCGGCGCGAAGTGGTCGAGCAGCTCAGGCAAGTGGTGCAGCTCGGCGTAGGGGTGGTGGTCGTGGAAGTCGGCGGCCTCATCCAGGCTGCCGCCGTACGCCTCCCCGGATCCGGAGTTGTCCCGGACGAGCGCGTCGCCCGCCAGGCCCTTCACGAGCTCGTAGAGCGGCCCCAGCAGGTCGGCGACGTCGCTGTTCAGCTCGCAGCCGATGGAGTACATCACGACCGACGGGTGCTGACGAGCGGTCCGCACGATGCGCTCGTACTCCGGGCCCACCTGGGTCCGGAACGTGGGGCTGGGGTGTGGCAGCCACATGGGCAGCTCCAGCCAGACGAGCATGCCCAGCTCGTCGCAGACGTCGAGATAGGACTCGGGTGGCACCCACAGGCACAGCTTCACGCCGTTGAAGCCGAGCCGCCGGAGCTGTTCGAGGTCGGCGCGGACCCGTGCCGGTTCGGGCGCGGGGGTCAGCCGTTCGGGATACCAGCCCCACGACAGGATCATGCGCGGGAAGATCGGCCTGCCGTTGAGCGTGATGAGGGTCCCGTCGGAGCCCACGCTCCGGAGACCGAAGGTGACGGTGCGTTCGTCGCCGGCGGGCACCCGCAGCTCGACGGTGTAGAGGTCCGGGTGCTCAGGCGACCAGACTCGCGGTGCCGGCACCAGGAGGCGAAGTCTGTGGTCGGCTGCAGGCTCCGCCCGGATGTGCTCGACGAGGTCGCCATCCGGGCCACGGACGGCCACTGCGAGCTGGGATGGAGCGGACAGGGTCGCGTCGATCGTCACCCATCCATCGGCATCGCCCGTCACGTGCGCCTGCTCGATCATGACCTGACCCGTGACCACAAGGGATACGTCCTGCCAGATCCCGCCGAACATGTGCCCCCAGACATACGGCAGGAACCCGGCGAGGGTCTCTCGCATGGGGAATCGCCCGGGCACCGCCGGGGACTCGGGCCCTGCCGTGAGGCTTGCCGGCTTCTCCACCTCGACCTCGAGCAGGATGCTCCGGGCGAGCCCGACCGCCCGGGTGATCTCCAGCTCGAACCGGTCCCACGCGCCGATGTGGGCTCCCACCTCGTGGCCATCGACGAGGACCCGGCAGGCATGGCTCACGCCGTCGAACCGGAGCCACAGCCGCGATCCCTGCGGACGACTCGGGATGCGCACCCGCCGTCGATAGGTGAACGGGCCGGGCAGGTCCACCGGGACGCCGGAGTCCTCCCAGCACGCCGGGACCACGACGCGGCGGACAGGGCCGCCGCCCGTGGGCGCCAGGTCCCAGGTACCAGCGAGCGACCAGCGGCCCAGCGGTTCCCGAGACGTCGCTCTCATCACCCCGCCGTCGCGACCGGCGCGCCCGAGGCCGCCAGGCCGACCTCTTCGTACAGCGGCCCGAGGCCGACCGGGTGCCCGCCAGCGGACGCGGATCGCCGCGCACCCTCCATGAGCGCCACGACCTGAAGGCCCTCGATCAGCTCTGGCGCTGCCTGTGTGCCCGACACGAGTGCCGCAGCGAAGGCCTCGAGATAGTTGGCGAACTCGCCGTAGTGCATCCCATGGACCTCGTCGTTGAAGTAGTAGGTGCGCTTGGCGTACAGGGAGTCCTCGAGGACCTCGGTGCCATCCGGAGCCGTGTGTCGGAAGCGCATGTCGTGGTACTGCGCCTGGCTCGTGCCCTCGGTGCCATAGAGCATCAGCTCGATGGCATTCCGCGCCGTGGGCAGCTCATGGAGCCCGTAGTGGCCCATCACGCGACCGATCCGACCATCGTCCGCGAGGAGGTTGACCGCGTAGATGTCGCTGCCGCGCGCGCCGTAGCGCCGCGCCAGCGCGGATGTCGTGCCGTAGGCCTGGACCTCGACCGGGGGATCCAGATACCAGCGCACCAGGTCGAGTGGGTGGCTCAGACCCAGGAACACCCAGTCAGTGTCGGTGGCGGCCCACGGGCTCTTCTCGTAGAACCAGTCCATGCGGTGGGTGTATTGGGCATCCACCAGCTCGAGCTCCCCGAGCTCGCCCCGCTCGTACGCGGCGCGCTGGCGGCGGAACGGCTCGAAGTAGCGGGTGCTCTGGCCCACCAGCAAGCGCCGACCGGTGCGCCGGGCCGCGTCGAGGAGGCGGCGGCCGTCGGCGAGTGTGATGACCAGGGGTTTGGTGCAGGTGACGTGCTTCCCGGCATCGAATGCCGCGATGACGTGGTCCGCATGCATCGCGTCCGGCGTAAAGACGCTCACGATGTCCACGTCCGGTCGCGCGAGGAGCTCCGCATAATCGGAGGTCAGGAACAGGTCCGGCAGCTCGGCGCGCGCCGCGGCGAGCTTTTCGGGTCGCGTGTCACAGCCCGCGACCGCGCGGCACAGGCTGGTCCGACCGGCAGCCACCAGCATCGTCCGCCCCTCATGGAGCCCCACGACGCCCACACCGAATCGTCGGGTCGCGTCACCGTCCGTCATCGCCCACCTCCTGGCGGACCTACAGCGACGACGATGGGTCGAGCCCAACGGCCGCCCGAACGCACACCATCGACCTCGACCTCGAACCCAGCCCGTCCATCGGGATGGAGGCGGACCTGGTGGCGTCGGCCGCGGAGCGTGATGTCGAGGCCGTATGCGCTCCCTGGCCTCCGCCATGCCTCCGGCAGCCATGGCGCCAGGGTCACCCCATCAGGGGAGTGCCGGATACCGAGGATCGTCGACAGCAGCAGGTGCGTCGTGAACGCCCCCCATCCGTAGCCCTCGCCCCCACCCTGCCCGTGCTCGGGCCAGTACTCGGCACAGATCCCGGGCAGCGGCAGCGCCGGGTCGGCTGGTCGCGCGTCCCGGAAGCCGTACGCACGGTCGATGACGGCGACCGCGAGCGCGCCCGCCGCATCCGGTCTGTCGGCCGCTCGAAGCGCCTCGACCGCGGTCCAGGCGAACATCGGCCAGACCGGGGCTTCCTCGACCAGCGAGCCCAGCCACGATCCCGCCGTCGCACGTGCCCGCTGATCGGCGAGCGCCACCCCGAGGGCGAGGGGTGCGGCGAGCATCACGTCATCCACGCCCGTCGACGCACCGGAGATGGCGTCGACGTCGACCCAATGGCTTCCATCCCAGAGCTGGGCCAGACGTCCTGATGCGGCGGCAGCCTCGGTGCGCCAGACGCTTGCCTCGCCGTCGAGGCCAAGGCGCTCGGCAAAGCCGGCGAGGACATCGCAGCCGTGCGCCAGCGCCGCCTCGAGGTCCACCGCCCGGACGTGGCCGATCGGATGCCCGCCACCCAGCGGCTGGTCACCGAAGCGGGGCGAGAGGTCCTGGCCCGATTCCCAGCTGCAGGCGTATACCGCGAACCCGGCAGGGTCCCGGCGCTCGGCGAGCCACCAGCGGACGAACCGGGCGAGGGGAGGGTAGAGGCGCTCGACCCAGTCGCCGCCGGGGTGCATCGCGTCGAGGACGCTCGCGACCAGGATCGGATACCCCCACGCCGGGCTCGTGCCGCACACGGTCCCGTCAGCCGCGACCATGTTGTAGCTGCCGTCCTCACGCGAGCAGGGCACGTTGGGCTCGGGCGCGTCGAGGAAGGTGCCGAGCAGGAGCTCCTGTGCCAGCACGGGATCGGCCCAGGCCAGCACGAGCGCGTCCATGGCCGTCTCCGCGAGCACCACCCGCGGCGACTGGAGCTGCATCCCATCCCATGCGTGGCGGTAGATGCCGATGGGCGGTCGGACCATCATCCGGATCGTCTCGAGGTCGTACACGAGGCCACGTCGCCAATGCGCCGGCCAGTCGCCCGTGAGCCGCGGCGCCATGGACCAGAACCCGTCATCGGACGCGGTGATGCGGGCCCGCTCGCTCGCGGCAGACGCGCGCGCCCGCTCGAGATTGGTGCGAGCGTCGGCGAGGGTCCGCCCCCGGGCCATGATCCACTCGGCGCTGCCGCTCGACGCGGCAAGCTCGACCACCGCGTGCATCCGCACGCGGTCCTCGCGGTCGCCCAGTGCCGTCACGAACCCGGACGACGGGATGCCAGGGGCACCCGTCCGTACCCATGTCATCGCTTCGTTCTCGTCGGCCGTGATCCCCACTACCGGCGACACGCCTGGGCGCACAGGCCCGTCGGCGGCCCACAGGACGACCGCCTCGCCGTCCTCGAAGCCCTGGAGCACGAGCAGGCCATCGAGCGGCCGTCCCACGAGACCGGTCTCGCCCCACTCGCCGGCGGCGCCAAGCAGGCGCTCGTAGGCGATGTGGAGGGTCAGGCGCCCGATCGAGCCGTCCACCTCCGTGACGACACTCCGGAACGCGTGCTCGCCCACGGCGTGGTGCTCCACGCGGATCGCGCCATCCGGCGTCCGCAGGACCTGGGCCAGCAGGCCCCGGGAGTGGTAGGGGCTCGTCGCTTCCGCCAGGTCGGCGAGCACGGCGATCCCGTCGAGCACGAGGCGGGCCCCGGCCCGATAGGTCTCGCGACGGCCCCCGTAGCCGCCCGCGTACGCCGGCACATGCCAGCGGAAGCCGGCTTCCCAGGAGCGCAGGACGCCGAGCGGCCGCAGCCGCCTGGTGTGGCCTGGGAGGTCCAGGTAGCCGTACGGCGTGTAGTCATCGACCGGGAACGACGAGCCGGGGAGGGTGTCGACCAGTCGCGCCGGGCCGGCGGGTTCCTTCATGCGCGCGATGACCTCGGCAGGCGCAGGGCCACCGGCAGCAGGGCCGGGAACGTCGCGTGGGGCTCGGCCTGGTACCAGTACGCCGTGGATGAATAGTCGTTGGTCAGCTTGTTGGCGTGCCCGTGCTCGATCGTCACACGGATGGACCGCTCGAACAGGATGGGATCCTCGATGTGGTAGCGGTAGAGCGAGTTCTTGCCGCGCCACTTCCAGTCAGGGGTCCCCGAGTACAGGGTGAGACCGTGGTACGGCGCGCTGTACTCACGCGTGGGGCAGAAGGCCGTGCCGAAGTAGTCCTCGGTGCCCGTGCCGTGGATGCCGGGCCAGGGCGCGCCATCGATGAGGATCATGTCGTCCCCTTCGCCGTACCAGTCATTGGCCTGGCGGCTGAAGCAATCGATATCGAGATGGCAGCCCACGTAGTGCCCTCGGCCCTCGGCCTCGAGGATGACGTAGTTGCCGTCGGTCGACGTATTGGCCGTTCGCCACGCGCGACGCATGGCCTCCGGGTCGTCCGCGAACCGGGGTGTCGGCTCGATCCAGCCGGGCGTCGCATCCACGCGTCGCCATTGGGCATGGAAGCGGCCGAGCTCGGACATGTCGGCACCCGTGGGATAGGCCTCCAGATCGACGTAGAAGTAGAGGTTCACCCGCGCATCGCTCTCGTTGTGGACCTCGATGCGAGCGCCCCGCTGGAAGGGCATCGGCCACCAGCAGTTGAGCCCCCGGCCGTCCTCGGGACTCATCTGGAGCGGCAGCGAGACGAAGTCGCGGGTCATCGCGTGCCCCATGCCGAAGAAGTCGCCGAGGGGTACCTCGACGCTCGGCGAGTCCTCGTCATCCCACCACATGCGGACGACCACCTTGCGCAGCGTGTACGTGTCCTCGCTCCAGTGGGTCATCCAGATGTGCTTGATGCAGCCGGGTCCCCCGACGGACGTGATGTCCCTGGCTGCGCCCGGCTCGAGCTCCCACCAGTCCGCGTTGCCGCCCGTGCGGTCGAAGCTGGACTCGCGGAGCCGCCGGACCCCGGGGCGGAGGCGTGGCAGCCCCGCCAGTGTGCCCGTCCCGATCATCGTCACCCCTTCAGTCCCGTGAGCTGGATGCCCTCGATGAAGTACCGCTGCGCGAAGAAGAAGATGATGAGCATGGGCAGCATGCTGAGCACGGACGCCGCGATCATCCGGTCGTAATAGATCGTCCCGTACTGGTCCTGGAAGAAGTTGAGGCCCACGGACACCGGGAACAGCTCGGGGCTGCTCAGATAGATGAACGGCTCGAGGAAGCTGTTCCATGTCCACCAGAACGTGAAGATCACGACCGTCGCGATGGCTGGGCGGCTGAGGGGCACGATGATGTGCCAGATGGTCCGCGCGACGTTCGCGCCGTCGATGCGCGCCGCCTCCTCGAGCTCGCGCGGGATGGCCATGAAGAACTGGCGCAGCATGAAGATCAGGAACGCGTTCCCGAGGAATGACCTGATGAACAAGGGAAACAGGGTGTTGATCATGCCCAGGTCCCTGAAGAGCTCGTAGACCGGGACGAGCGTCACGGGGAACGGCAGCATCATCGTGCTCAACAGGATCAGGAACAGGAGTCCC
>JBEVIK010000315.1:0-8414 GCA_040510715.1 Candidatus Limnocylindrales bacterium | reverse complement strand
TCGCGGTCATCGATTCCACTCGGGCGCCCGGCCGGATGGGCGACGTCCGGCGGATCCCCGGACGGGACGATGTGCCCATCGTGGCATCGGTGGACGAGGCGCTCGCACTCCCCGAGCCACCCGATGCCCTGCTGATCGGCATCGCGCCCACGGGCGGGCGGCTGCCGGACTCGTGGAGGCGCACCCTGCTGCGCTCGATCGACGCCGGCCTCGACATCATCTCGGGGCTCCACACGTTCCTCTCCGAGGACACCGAGCTCGCGGCGGCAGCCGAGGCTGCCGGCGTGACGATCCACGACGTGCGACGGCCCACCGGGCCCAAGGTCACCGCCGTGGGACGCCCCCACCTGCCCGGCCGCAAGGTGCTGCTCGCGGTCGGCACCGACTGCGCCATCGGCAAGATGTCGGTGATGCTGGAGCTGCGCGACGCGGCCCGGCGGGCCGGGGACAGTGCCGCGTTCGTGGCCACCGGCCAGACCGGCATCATGATCGAGGGCTGGGGCGCACCCATCGATGCCGTCGTCTCGGACTTCGTCAACGGCACGACCGAGGCCATCGTGGCCCGCGCGGAGGAGGATGCCGAGTACGTCCTGGTCGAGGGACAGGGATCGCTCGACCACCCGGCCTACTCGGCGGTGACGCTGGGCCTCATCCACGGTGCGACGCCGCACGCGATGGTCATGTGTCACAAGCCGGGTCTCGCGGAGCATGACTTCACGCATCTCCCCGAGCGCAGCTTTCCGATCGCATCGCTGCCCGGCTTCATCGACCTCCACGAGCGGGTGGCCGGGATGATCGCGCCCTCGAAGGTCGTCGCCCTCGCGCTCAACACCTCGCTCTACCGGGACGACGACGAGGCGCGCGCCATCATCGAAGCCCTGGCGCGGGAGGTGGGGCTGCCGGCCGACGATCCGGTCCGGTTCGGTCCAGACCGTCTGTGGGCCGCGGTGCGCGACCGGGTGGACGCGCTCGTCCCCTAGGCCCGCTCGGCGTGATCGGCTGACCCGGTGGTCAGTCCTCGCAGCGATAGCCCTTGGGCGGGATCGCCAATCGACGCCCGACCGCCACGTTGTTGGGGTTCCGGATGCGGTTGGCGCACGTGATTGCGTCCACGGACACCTTGAAGCGACGCGCGATCTTGATGAGCGTGTCGCCCGACTTGACGGAGTACATCCGCTGCGGCCTGACGGTCCGCCGCGGCCGCGCCGTCCGATCCGGATCCACGGTGGGGGCGGGCGGCGCGTCCGTCGCGACCACCCCGGCGAGCAACTCGGTCGGTGCGGGCGTCGCGGTCGCGGCGGCGCCGCCACCCATGAGGAACCCGGGCAGCAGGAACACCCCCAGGAGCAGCACCGCGAAGGCGATGGCACCCCCTGCCACGAGCAGCGACGTGGGCGGTCGTCGTCGCTGGGTCGCGGCGTACGCCTCGAACCGGCGGGGGCCCTCCCACTCCCGGGAGCCCGTCGAGGAGCGCGTGGAGGGCCGTGCCTGGGACTGCGATCCCAGCCACGCCGAGGCATTGGCATCGACCGGGACCCGTCGCGGCGACGACGTGGCGCGTGGATCGGCAACCAGCTCGTCCTGCTCGAGCCCGACCGCGGCGTCCGCCCGATAGCGGGATGCCGCGAGCTCCGCGGACACGCCGGGGTCGGTGGGCTGCGTGCTCGTCCCCGTGCCGGTCGCCTCGACGATGCGCGCCGGGGATGCGGTCAGTGGGGCCGCGGTCGCTGTGCCCGCGGTCGCTCGCGCCGAGGGCACCGCCGGGGCACCCGGTGCCATGTCGGGAGGCATGCCCGTGGTGTCCTCGCCGAACCACCCGGTGCCGAAGGCGGGCTCGACGCCCATCGGGATGGCAGCCTCGGCCACGACGTCGGGCACGGGCTCGGTCGGTCGTGGGCGACGGACCGACTGGGTCCCCACGTCCGCGAGGGCGTCAGGGGGCGGCACGGCCTCCTGGACCCAGACCGGCCCCGACGGCTGGCGCAGCCACGGCGGTGGTGCCATCCAATCCTCGTCGGTGGCCGGCGCTGCGGCTGGGCCGCTCCGGGGTGTCGGCATGGTCCGGATGACCGGGATGTCATCGGGTCCATCGGGGTCGCCGGCGTCCGTGGCGTCAGTGGCATCCGGATGTCCCGCGGGCGCGACCGCCGCGGTCCCGGTGGCGCTTGCCGACACGGCGATCGCGGAGGCGGGCACGGCGCGATAGGAGGGCACGGGGCGGGTCGCCACCACGTCGTCGGTGGCGAGGTCGTCGTCGATGGCGCGTGCGAACGCCGCCCGAGCGGCGAGCGCCTCGCCGTCATCGACCGCCGGAGTGGCGGGCGACGGAGCGCTGCTGACCGCCGATGTGGCGGGCGACGGAGCACCGCCGGCCGTCGACGCCACGGCCGTGCCATCGGTCTCGCCGATCCCGACGGGCGCGACCTCACTCGCTGGCGCGGTCGTGGCCACGGGCACCGGCGCAGGCGGGATCCGGGGCTTGAGCGGCTCGGCTGCGGCGCGGGTCGCCCAATCCTGGAAGATGGGGCACGTCGGGAAGGTCGGCGTGAGGCAGTACTCGGCCTGGTGGCTGATGGATCGCGCGCGCGGAATCTGCTCCGCGAAGCAGCGGTGGAGCGGATCGGGCGCGTCCAGCCGCCGATCGCGGTCGCCATCCAGCGCCACGAAGGGGCAGGCGCGCGGGCTCACGACGATGGGCGCGGACCTGTCGGGCATCGGGCGGATGATACCGGCCGCACGCGACTCGGCTGCAACACGGCCCCGGCCGCCCGCCGGGCAGCCCGGCGAAGGCCGTCCACCGGCGTCGCTCAGGCGATGGCTTCGTGGACCTCGATGTGCTGCTCCGGCCCCGCACGGACGACCATGCCGGCGCCCACCGTGTCGCTCGTGGCCTCGTCGATGAGGATGAAGCCACCGGTCGTGCGGCTGTCGCGGTACTCGTCGAGCATCAGCGGCTTCTGGGTCCGCAGGCGAACCCGGCCGATCTGGTTGAGGCCCAGCTCGGTCGCGTCCTCCCGATGGAGCGAGTTCACGTCGATGGCGTAGCGCAGCTCGTCGACCAGGGTGATCACCGTCTGCGTGGTGTGCTTGAGGAGGTAGCGACCCCGCGCGCGGAGCGGCGCGTCGGCCATCCAGCACACGGTCGCTTCCAGCTCGGAAGCCACGGTGGGCTGGTTATGGGGCCGCGAGAGCATCGAGCCACGCGAGATGTCGATCTCGTCGGCGAGCTCGATGATCACGGACATGGGTGGCGCCGCCGTCTCCAGCTCGCCATCGTGGGTGCTGATGCGGGTGATAGTCGAGCGGTGCCCGGACGGCAGCACGACCACCTCGTCGCCGGTGCGGAACACGCCGCCCGCCACCTGGCCGGCATAGCCCCGGAAGTCGTGGTGCTCGTCCGACTGGGGCCGGATGATCCACTGGACCGGGAAGCGGGCATCGATGAGGTTGCGGTCGGACCCGATGTACACGTTCTCGAGGTCGAACAGCAGGGTCGGCCCCTGGTACCAGGGCATCGACAGTGAACGAGTGACCACGTTATCGCCGTGGAGCGCCGAGATGGGGATGAAGCGCAGGTCCCGGATGGGCAGCTTCGTCGCCCACTCGCTGAACTCGGTGCGGATGCGCTCGAACGCCTCTTCGCTGAAGCCCACCAGGTCCATCTTGTTGACCGCGACCACGATGTGCGGGATGCCCAGGAGCGCCGCGATGAACGCGTGGCGCCGCGACTGCTCGAGGACTCCCTTGCGCGCGTCCACGAGGACCACCGCCAAGTCGGCGGTCGAAGCGCCGGTGACCATGTTCCGGGTGTACTGCACGTGCCCCGGGGTGTCCGCGATGATGAACTTGCGGCGGGGCGTCGCGAAGTAGCGATACGCGACATCGATGGTGATGCCCTGCTCGCGCTCCGCACGCAGCCCGTCCGTCAGCAGCGCCAGGTCCACCTGGTTGTAGCCGCGCCGCTTGCTGGTGCGCTCGATGGCCGCCAGCTGGTCCTCGAAGATGCCCTTGGAGTCGAACAGCAGGCGCCCGATGAGGGTGCTCTTGCCATCGTCCACCGATCCGGCGGTGGAGAAGCGCAGGAGATCCATGGGCTAGAAATATCCCTCGCGCTTGCGGTCTTCCATGGACGTCTCGGAGAACGCGTCGTCCGCGCGCGTGGCGCCGCGCTCCGTGATCCTGGCGGCCGACACCTCGGCGATGATCTCGCCGACGTTCGCGGCGGTCGACGACACGGCACCCGTGCAGGTCATGTCGCCCACCGTCCGGTAGCGGACCACCATCCGCTCCAGCCCCTCCTCCTCGCCGCGGGGCAGGAAGTCCGAGGGTGCCAGCCACATGCCGTCGCGCCGGAACACTTCCCGCTCGTGGGCGTAGTAGATGGAGGGCACCTCGAGCCGCTCGCGCTCGATGTACTGCCAGACGTCCATCTCGGTCCAGTTGGAGATGGGAAACACACGCATGTGCTGGCCTCGCCGGATGCGCCCGTTGTAGAGGCTCCAGAGCTCGGGTCGCTGCAACTTGGGGTCCCACTGGCCGAACTCATCACGGAGGCTGAACACGCGCTCCTTGGCACGCGCCTTCTCCTCGTCGCGGCGCGCACCCCCGAACACCGCATCGAAGCCGTGCTCCTGGATGGCATCGAGTAGCGTCGTGGTCTGCAGCCGGTTGCGCGAGGGGTTGCCGGGCTCCTCGCGCACGCGTCCCTTGTCGATGGACTCCTGGACGCTCGCGACCACCAGCTGCTCTCCCAGCTCCGCCACGCGCCGGTCCCGGAAGTCCATGACCTCGGGGAAATTGTGGCCGGTGTCCACGTGCATCAGGGGGAACGGGAACTTCGCCGGCCGGAAGGCCTTCTCGGCCAGTCGCAGCATCACGATCGAGTCCTTGCCGCCGCTGAACAGCAGGACGGGTGCCTGGAACTCCGCTGCGACCTCGCGCATGATGAACACGGATTCGGCTTCGAGGGCGTCCAGGTGGGACAGGCGGGTCCGCAGGTCCCGGACGCTGACGGCGGCGGTGTCGATCATGGCTCCCAGGCGTGTGGAGGGCTGTTCTGGGCCGGCGCGGCACGGTACGGCATCGGCAGGACCCGGGCTGCGGCACAGTGTATATCGACTGCCCCGGAGACCATGGCGCCCGGCGGATCCACCGGGCGCGGACAGCCGGTATGATCCCCCCGATGCCCATGGACATGACCGGCAAGCGGACGGCGAGCGCCGGTGTCGGACCGCGACGTGACCTGCCCGGTCGGGGTGCCGCGTGAACCCGACGGGTCCGGTCAGCGGATCCACGACCGGGCTCGGGCGGCTGGCATGGGGACCGCTGATGGCACGCGTGGTGCCGGCGCTCGCGATCATCGTCATCGCGGCGACCGCCATCGTGGCCCCACCGGAGGAGCGCCCGCTCATCCTGCTGGGCACCATCGTCGCCGCCGCGGCCGGGCTCGCGTCGACGTCCATCGGCGTCTACGGGGGTGTGCTCGTGCCGGGTCTCCTGCTGCTGGGCGTCGATGCCCGGTTCGCGGCCGCCGCATCGCTGTTCCTCCAGGTGCTGGTCATCCCGCTGGGAGCGGGTGCGCATTACCGGCTGGGCAACTTCGACCGCGCCATCGCGCGACCGCTCATCATCTGCGGCATGCTGGGCGCCTTCGCGGGGCCCTTCTTCGCGACCGCGCTGCCCAAGGACGTCATCGCGCGTGTGGTCGCGGCGCTCATCGTCGGCGTGGGCGTGGTTGTCCTCGCGACGCTCCGCTGGACCGGGCTGGGGGAGGTCCGGGCACCCGGGGACGTGCCCACCGCGAAGGTGGGCGGCATCGGGCTCGTGGCCGGCTTCTCCTCGGGCATCTCGGGCGCGGGCTGGGGTCCCCTGGGTGTCAAGCTGCTCATCCTGTGCCGGCTCGAGCCGCGCATGGCCATCGGCTCGTCGCTGTTCGGGCGCGTGTTCATGGCGATCGCCGCGGTCATCGGCTACCTCCTGAGCGCCTCCGCGTTCGAGGGGGTCGAGCCCAACTTCTGGCTGCTGGTGCCGCTGTTCGCCGGGTCGGTGGCCGCGATGATGCCGGGCGCGGCGCTCGTGTCCCGGTTCGGGCGTGAGCGCGCGACCGTCGCCATCACCCTGCTGTCGGTCGGGCTCGCAGTGCCCACGCTCATCTGGGGCTGACCCCAGCGCCGGTCAGGCGCGCTGCATGTGCGTGTCCTTGAAGCCCGACGGGTGCTTGAGCCCGTATCCCGCGAGCCGGTCGAAGCCCACGTGCGCGACGAGCACGCTGCCCAGGATGGCGAGCGCCGGGATGCCGGCCCATAGCCCGACGCCGGCCAGCACGAGGCCGAGCACGAGGTTGTGGACGAGGTCGTACACCAGCGCACCGACGACCGGCCCGGCTGCGTACCCCGCGATCGAGAGGTCGGGCAGCAGCAGCAAGGGCACCAGCCACAGCCAGTCGCCGCCCAGCTGGCCATAGCCCACCAGGCCCGCGACGCCGAGGGCGAAGCCTTCGGCGCGGAGCAGTGGCCGCACGATATCGATGGGCCCTTGGCGCGCTGGCGGGGCGGTCGTTGGCTGAGACGTTGACACTGGATCCTCCGATGGTCGTGCGCGACCCGGCCGGTCGCGATAGGCTATGCTATGTAGCCTTCATGGCTATTGTCAATAGCCTTGATCCAAGGAGGTCGGAGCGACGCATGCCTGCGGCGGCCCGGACATCGCGCAGTGCCATCGTGGACGAGGCCCGCGCGCTCCTCGAGCGTGACGGCCTTGACGGGCTGACGATGCGAGCCGTCGCGGACGCGGTCGGGGTGCGCGCGCCGTCGCTGTACAAGCACGTCGCCGACCGCGACGACCTGGTGCGTCTCGTCGTGGACGCGACGGTGCTGGAGCTGGGCGAGCGGCTCGGGGGCGTCTCCGATGCCCGACCGGAGTCGCGGCTCCGCCGGCTCGCCGACGAGTTCCGTGCCTTCGCACACGCGCGGCCGGCCGCGTTCGGGCTCCTGTTCTCGGCGCTGCCCACCGCCTGGCGCCCCGACCCGGTGGCGAACGCCGGGGCCGTGCGCCCGATCATCGAGGTGGCGACCGACCTCGTGGGTGCCGACCACGCTCTCGACGCGAGCCGGACGCTCACGGCCGCATGCGTCGGGTTCATCACCATGGAGCTGGCGGGTGCGTTCCGGCTGGGCGGCTCCATGGATGCAGCGTGGTCGTATCTCATCGACACCCTCGTGACGGGGCTCGGGCGGCAGCAGACCCGTGCCGAGAGCCCGGCGGCCCGGGGATCGTCACGTCGTTGACACCCCCTGCGGCGCGGACGTGCCAGCGACGCGGCCGCCGCGGTGCGAGAATCCGGTGACCGATCACCGACCAACGAGGAGTCGAGCCATGGATCTGCGACGCGCACTGGCGCCCCGACGCACCGCGCATGCCCACTGCGATATCCCGTGCGGCATCTACGACCCGGTGCAGGCACGCATCGAGGCCGAGTCGTGCTATCGCATCATCGAGAAGTACGCGGCGTCCTCGGACGAGGTGTTCCGCGCCCGCTGCCTCATCGTCAAGGAGGAGCGCGCGGAGCTTGCCAAGCACCACATCGACGTGCTCTGGAGCGACTACTTCAAGCCGGAGCACCTCGAGAAGTACCCGGACATCACCGAGACCTGCTGGAAGGCCGCCAAGCAGGCATCCCTCGTGAAGCGGACCGTGGACCTCGAGGAGGCCAGGAAGCTGCTCGCGCTCATCGACAAGATCGACGAGGCATGGAAGGGCACGGGCGGCCCGGCTGCCACACGCCTCCCGGCGGCCTGATCCCCTCGCCCGGACGTCCGGGCGTGCCATCCCATCACCGGGGCCTCGGATGAGGCCCCGGTGGTTCGTGCTGGCTGCCGTGGGCGTGGCGCTCGCTGCCGACCTCGCGACATCTCGCGGGCGCGTCCGCGCGCTCCTCGCCCTGCTCGCGCGGTCATGGGACGCGCGCGTGGCCATCGAGGGGGAGAGCATGGAGCCGACCCTGAGCGCGGGTGACTGGCTGCTGGTCGATCCCGACGCCTAGGGCCGGAGGTCCCCCCGCGCCGGCGCGCTCGTCCTCGCGCCGGACCCCCGCGAGGACGACCGCCTGCTCATCAAGCGCGTCGAGTCCGTCGATCCGGACGGCCGGCTGCGACTGGCGGGTGACGATGCCGACCGGTCCACCGATTCCCGGGCATTCGGGACCATCGACCCGACGAGCGTGGTCGGTCGCCCCTGGTTCCGCTACTGGCCGCTGGAGCGCGTCGGACGCATCCGCTAGTCGCTCAGCGCGGGATGAGCTCGCTCATGAGCGCCACGTGCTCGAGGTCCCGCGGGATGAAGTCCTGGAGCATGATCCGGTCGATGCCCGCAGCCTCGTACTCGGCCATCCGGGCACGCGCCGCGTCCAGCGTGCC
>JBEVIK010000314.1:0-6369 GCA_040510715.1 Candidatus Limnocylindrales bacterium | reverse complement strand
GAGCTGCCGGGCGTCACCGCGCGTGACCCAGCGAACCTCGTCGAACTCGTGGTCGTGCAGACGCAGATCGCCACCCACCGCCTCCATCAGGTAGTAGTGGACCGTCTTGTGGATGCGCGTCCCGGACTGCACGAAGTAGTACTCGATGGGCCCGATGGGCGCGACGATGCGCACCTCCAGGCCCGTCTCCTCCTCGACCTCGCGAAGGGCCGCCTGCTCCATGGACTCGTCGGCGTTCGGGGTGCCCTTGGGCAACGACCAGGTCGCGCCGTCACGCTCACGTCGCCTGCGGCCGAGGACCAGCTCCGTGCCCGCTTCGCCCTGCCGGACGACCACGCCGCCCGCGGATGTGGCGCGTGCGGAGGGCAGCCGCCGCTTGCCTTGGTCCGTCAGCCTCGCCATGGCGTCGCATCCCCGCGCGGATCGCGGAGACGGGAGCGCGGCGGGTTCCAGCGCGTGCGGTCGGGCGCAGCCAGGACGGCACCGCCACGACCGACCGGTGCCGCCGGTCGCACCGACGACCGTGCGGCGGACCGGATGGCGCGCACGGGCTGTGTCGCGGCCGCCATGGACATCACCGGGCCGGGTTGGGACCGCACATGGAACAGTCGCAGGAGACCCGATCGCGGGTCGCGCTGGTGGGTTCCCGGGAGCACGAAGCGCGTCTTCGTCCCACGGCGGATGCCGACCTCGTGCTGCATCCCGCGATGGTACCCGTTCGGAGCCGACGATGCGAGAGTGGATCAGGGCGTCGGTGTCGCCTCCACGCGACACCGGGGGGCGAGCGTCCGCCGGTCGCGTGATCACCCTTTGGGCGTAGTGACCGACGAACCATGGTGTCACCGGTCAGGTGATCACCCCATGCGCACAGCCGCGCTCGGACCGACCGGCGAAGCGGCGCAGGAACGTGCGCAGCCGACGCTCGCCGGTCGCAGTGACCACCCAGTGGTCACGCGTCGTCCCACGATGGTCGGCCGGGACCGGTCAATGGAGCTCGGAGTCGGTCCCGAGCACCCGACGCAGCTCAGCGGCCGCCGCGGGCGCGGGCACGCCGCGTCTCCGGGCGATGGCCAGCTGGCGGCGAGCGAGCGCGAGGTACGGCTCCCGGACATCGGGCGTCACGGCGTCGATCGCCTCGAGATGTGCCAGCAGCGTGCCGACATCGCCGCGCGGGACCGGCCCGGTGAGCGCATCCTCGACACCCAGCGCGGCCGCGTTCACGAGGCCCTGCCGGACGAGCGACCCGTAGACCTCGACCGCCGTCGCCTCGTCCAGACCCGCGACCCGTGCCAGCTCGGCGATGGTGTCGAGGAGCGCCACGAAGCCACCCGCTGCGAGGACCGCGGCGGCATGATGGGCCGCCTTGGCCGTCGAGGTGCCGGCCCCCGATCCCGACAGGACCACCGGCCGCGAACCGAGCGCCTCGGCGACCTGTCGCAGCGCCGCGACCGCGGGCGGGTCGCCATCGATGACCACGAACCCACCATCGAGTGCCTCGGCCGCCCGCGACACGTCCGCGAACGCGACAAGCGGATGGAGCGCGCCCACGGCGACCCCCGGAGGCACGGCCGCGCGCAGGACGTCCGCCGGGTGCACGCCGCTCAGGTGCGCCACGACGGTGTCGGGGCGCGCCGAGAGCCCGGACGCGACCACTGCGATGGCATCGTCGGGGACCGCGAGGAGCACGAGGTCCGCGACCCGCGCGACCTCGGCTGCATCGGCCACCACGGACACCCCCGGCAGCGCCGACACGACCGCCGATCGCCGCCCCTCGTCCCGGCTCGACAGGGCGCGCACCGGCCATCCGCGACGCGTCAGCGCGAGCGCCAGCGCCATCCCCGCGCGGCCCCCACCCACGATCCCCAGGTCCGGCCGATGGCTCACGCGCGGAGCGTATACTCCGGGTGACTGATCCCACCGATCGACCCGGGACGGGCACACCCGCCAGGAGCCGAGACCGCCCCGCCCACCCGCGGGGATCTGGAGGCCTGACCCATGGCAGCTGCTGTCTCGAACGATCCCTTCTCCGCGCGCGCACGTCTCGCCGTCGGTGACCGTGACCTGACCATCTTCCGGCTCGACCGCGCCGGCATGACCGGTCTGGACAAGGTCCCCATGGTGGTCAAGATCCTCCTCGAGGACGTGCTCCGCAACGCGGGTGGCGACGTGGTCACCGAGGACGAGGTGCGCAGCCTCGCCGCCTGGCGCCCCGGCTCGGCGGCCGAGGCAGAGATCCCGTTCCTGCCCGCGCGCGTGATCCTCCAGGACTTCACGGGCGTGCCCGCCGTGGTAGACCTCGCCGCGATGCGCGACGCCATGGCGTCGCTGGGCGGGGACCCCTCCCGCATCAACCCGCTGGTGCCCGCCGACCTGGTCATCGACCACTCGGTGCAGGTGGACCAGTACGCGCGGCCCACGGCGTTCGCCTACAACGTGGACCGGGAGTACGAGCGGAACACGGAGCGCTACCAGCTGTTGCGCTGGGCCCAGACCGCGTTCCGGGACCTGCGGGTGGTGCCCCCCGGCACGGGCATCGTCCACCAGGTCAACCTCGAGTACCTCGCGCCCGTGGTCCAGGTCCGCGAGGTGGCGGGCGAGGTCCAGGCGTTCCCCGACACGCTCGTGGGAACCGACTCCCACACGACCATGATCTCTGGGCTGGGCGTCCTGGGCTACGGCGTCGGGGGAATCGAGGCCGAGGCGGTGCTCCTTGGCCAGCCGCT
Organism: Candidatus Limnocylindrales bacterium; assembly: GCA_040510715.1. Classification (GTDB taxonomy): domain Bacteria; phylum Chloroflexota; class Limnocylindria; order Limnocylindrales; family CSP1-4; genus JAFMJV01. Next base: position 3,646 of record JBEVIK010000314.1, on the reverse strand, counting down.
GTACCAGCCGCTCCCCCACGTCGTTGGCGTGCGGCTCACCGGGGAGCTGCCCCGGGGCGCCACGGCGACCGACCTCGTGCTGGTCATCAGCCAGATGCTCCGCAAGCACGGCGTGGTGGGCTCGTATGTCGAGTTCGCGGGCGATGGCCTGGCCTCGCTGGCGCTCGCGGACCGGGCGACCATCGCCAACATGTCGCCCGAGTACGGGGCCACGACGGCGCTGTTCCCGGTGGACGACGAGACGCTCACGTACCTTCGCCTGACCGGTCGGGATGCCGAGCTGGTCGCCCTGGTGGAGGCCTACACCAAGGAGCAGGGCCTGTGGCGCTGGCCGGGGCCCGGACCTGACTTCGACGAGACCCTCGAGCTCGACCTGTCCACGGTCGAGCCGAGCGTGGCTGGCCCCCGCCGGCCGCAGGACCGGGTGACCCTCGCGGACCTGCGCGACTCGTTCCACGGGCTCTACCCCAGCGACGCCCATGCCGCGGAGGAGCACGCCCAGGTCGAGGCAGGCGAGACCATCGTCGAGGTGGCGTCCGAGGGGTCCTTCCCGGCCAGCGACCCGCCGGCCTTCGCGAGCGCCGCGACCGACGAGGTCGAGGAGATCCCGGCCCTCCGGGTCAGCGACCCCGAGCCGGTGTTCTACCGGCCGGTCAGCGTGTCCACCGACGCCGGCAACGCCATGGTGCGCACCGGCTCGGTGGCCATCGCGGCCATCACCAGCTGCACCAACACCTCCAACCCCACGGTCATGGTGGGCGCCGGGCTGCTCGCCCGCAACGCGGTCGCGCTCGGCTTGCGGACCTCGCCGGTGGCGAAGACCAGCCTGGCCCCCGGCTCGCGCGTGGTCACCGAGTACCTCGAGCGGGCGGGTCTCATGGACCCCCTCGAGACGCTCGGCTTCGGGCTCGTGGGCTATGGCTGCACGACGTGCATCGGCAACAGCGGCCCCCTCGATGCGCCCATCGCCCAGGCCGTCGAGGACCACGAGCTGGTGGTCGCCGCGGTCCTGTCCGGCAACCGCAACTTCGAGGGTCGCATCCATCCCCTGGTGCGCGCCTCGTACCTCGCCTCGCCGCCGCTGGTGGTGGCGTTCGCGCTCGCCGGACGCGTGGACATCGACCTCACGACCGAGCCCCTGGGGACCGGCTCGGATGGCCGTCCCGTGTATCTCGCCGACATCTGGCCGTCGGCGGAGGAGATCCGGAGCGCCATCGCCGGCGCCATCTCGCCGGAGCTGTTCCGGCGCACCTACGCCTCGGTGTTCGAGGGCGACGAGCGCTGGCAGGCGCTGCCCATCCCCTCGGGTGATCGCTACGCGTGGGACCCGGCCTCCACCTACATCGCGCTGCCGCCCTTCCTCGAAGGGCTCACATCGTCTCCGCCCGCGATCACGGACGTCACCGGAGCGCGGGTGCTCGCGGTCCTCGGCGACTCGGTCACGACCGACCACATCTCGCCGGCCGGGTCGATCCCCGCCTGGAGCCCTGCTGGACAGTGGCTCCAGGGGCACGGCGTGGAGCCCCGCGACTTCAACAGCTACGGGGCGCGGCGCGGGCACCACGAGGTGATGATGCGCGGCACCTTCGGCAACATCCGCCTGCGCAACGCGCTCGCGGAGAAGGAAGGCCCCTTCACGACCCATCAGCCGGATGGCGAGGCGATGACCCTCTACGACGCGGCCATGCGCTACGCCGCGGAGGGCACGCCGCTGGTGGTCCTCGCGGGCACCGAGTACGGCAGCGGGAGCTCGCGTGACTGGGCCGCCAAGGGCACGCGACTGCTGGGCATCCGTGCCGTCATCGCCCAGAGCTACGAACGCATCCACCGGTCAAATCTGGTGGGCATGGGCGTCCTGCCGCTCCAGTTCCTGCCCGGCGAGAGCGCAGGTTCACTCGGCCTCACCGGCCGCGAGGCGTTCGACATCGTCGGCCTCGAGGCGGGGCTGCGGCCCCGGGCACAGCTCCGGGTCCTGGTCCGCGACGCGCAGGGCGAGCGCTCGTTCGACGCCATCTGCCGTCTCGACGGACCGATCGAGATCGAGTACTACCGGCAAGGGGGGATCCTGCCCGCCGTGCTGCGGCGTCTCGCGGTGTCCGCCTGAGGAGCAGCGGCCCGGCCCGCGGCCGGGAGGCCGGGAGGCCCGGCCCGGTCATCACCCAGGAGCACCACACGCGATGATCGGCGGCCGTCAACCGCTGCGCGGCAACAAGCCCGGGGACCGGCGGGTGCGGGTCGATCGGCCGCAGGCCCGCTACTTCCGATACACGGACAAGAACGTGCTCACCGCCAAGGCGGCCGCCAGTGCTCCGACGACGGCCACGGGGCGGGCCTGGGAGCGCGTCCGGCGGGTGCTCATCGGGCGTCCCCTCGCGACCGAGGAGGAGGTCGGCGAGCGCCTGTCCAAGACCAAGGCGCTGGCCATCTTCAGCTCCGATGCCATCTCCTCGAGCGCCTACGCCACCGAGGAGATCCTGCGAGCGCTCGTGTTCGGGAGCGTCGGCGTCAGCCTCGCGGCGCTGGCATGGAGCGTGCCCGTCGCGATCGCCGTGGCGTTCCTGCTGGGCGTGGTCGCCATCAGCTATCGCCAGGTGTGCATGGCCTATCCCACGGGTGGTGGCTCGTACTCCGTGTCCAAGGCCAACTTCGGCCGGATGGCATCGCTCGTAGCAGCGTCTGCCCTGCTCATCGACTACATCCTCACCGTTGCGGTGAGCATCTCGTCCGCGAGCGAGCAGGTCGTGGCCGCCCTCCCCGACCTGCATGACATCCAGGTCGAGATCGCCGTGGCCGCCATCGTGCTGGTCACGCTGGGCAACCTGCGCGGCCTCCGCGAGTCCGGCAACATCTTCGCGGCGCCCACGTACCTGTTCGTGGCGATGGCCCTCCTGATGATCGCGCTGGGCACCTTCCAGATCGTGGTGCAGGGCCAGGGCGGGCCGTCCCCCAGCACCATCCGCGCCAGCGAGGAGCTGACCACGGTCGCCCTGCTGGTGCTGCTGCTGCGGGCGTTCGCCTCGGGCGCCGTGGCGCTCACCGGTGTCGAGGCCATCGCGACCGGTGTGCCCGCGTTCAAGCCGCCCGAATCGCGCAACGCGGCGACCACCCTGGGGGTCATGGCCGTGCTGCTGGGCGTGCTGTTCGTGGGCATCACGTTCCTGGCCAGCGGCTTCGGGGTCGTGCCCGACGATCAGCGGACCGTCATCGCGCAGGTCGCGGGCCATGTCTTCGGGGCCGACTCGATCGGCTACCTGCTGTTCCTCACCTTCGCCACGCTCATCCTCGTGCTCGCCGCCAACACCTCGTTCGCGGCGTTCCCGCGCCTCACGGCCATCCTCGCCCGTGACGGCTTCTTCCCGCGCCACTTCGGCCTGCGGGGCGACCGGCTCGCGTTCACGACCGGCATCGTGGTCCTGGGCGGCGTGGCGGCGTTGCTGGTCATCGGATTCGGCGGGGACACGCATGCGCTCATCCCGCTCTACGTGGTGGGCGTGTTCGTCGACTTCACCATCAGCCAGTCGGGCATGGTCCGGCACTGGCTGCGAAGCCGGCCACCGGGGTACCGCCACCGGCTCGCCATCAACGCCTTCGGTGCCGTCGTCACGGGCTGCGTCGCGGTGATCGTGACGCTCATGAAGCTGCCGGG
>JBEVIK010000313.1:0-22376 GCA_040510715.1 Candidatus Limnocylindrales bacterium | reverse complement strand
GCGACCTCATCGGACGCCAGCCGGCGCTCCTGTTCGGGACCCTGGCCGAGGATCAGAGCGTCCAGGGCTGGGTGACGTTCCATGCCCCCGCCGATGCCTCGTTCGTGGAGCTGACCTACACCCCCATCAGCGACGATCGTGTGTTCTTCAAGGCCCTGGCACCCTGATCGACCGATGGGCTCGCCTGGGGCGCGCCAACGGGCGGGTCAGGCCGTCGCGATGATCTCGCCGTGGAGGATGGCGAACCAGCCGTCGGGCTCGGCGGACCACGCGCGCCAGCCCGCACTGATGCGCTCGAGGACGTCCTGGTCGGCAAGGCCGAGCGCGAGTGACTGGGTCGCATAGGTCGATCGCAACGCACGCTCCGTCCACAGGCCGCCCCACCATGCCCGGTCCTCGTCGGTCGCGAAGCACCATGCGCTGGCGCCCGCGGTGACGTCCGAGAACCCGGCGGCATGCGCCCACGCCAGCAGTGACCGACCCGCGTCGGGGTCGCCGCCGCTCGCGCGTGCCACCCGCCGGTAGAGGTCGAGCCACTCGTCGAGGGCTGCCGTGGACGGGTACCACGTGAACGCCGCGTAGTCCGAGTCACGCGCGGCCACGATGCCCCCCGGCCGGATCACGCGGCGCATCTCACGGAGCATGCCCACCGGATCGGGCACGTGCTGCAGCACCTGGTGGGCGTGCACGACATCGAACGAACGATCCTCGAAGGGGAGCGCCATCCCGTCGGCGACCCGGAACGTGACGTTCGCCGCCCCCGCGGTCGTGGCCGCATCGCGCGCGTCCGCCAGGGGCGCCTCCCCGGCATCGATGCCGCTCACCTCGCCAGGCGCCACGAGCGCCGCGAGGTCGATGGTGATGCTGCCCGGTCCGCACCCCACGTCGAGCAGGCGCATCCCGGGCGCCAGGTGTGGCAGGAGATAGGCCGCCGAGTTCGCGGCGGTGCGCCAGCGGTGCGATCGCAGCACGCTCTCGTGGTGGCCGTGGACGTACCGAGGCTCATTCGCGGACATCCGTCGATGCTAGCCCCACGAGACGCTAGGATCGAGGTCATGGCCATCGAGTGGGATCCCGACGCGCGCCAGTGGCACCTCCGCAACGACCACCTGAGCCTCATCCTGGCCGTGCGCGAGAGCGGCGAGCTCGGCCAGCTGTACCTGGGGCCGGCCCTCGCCACCGGCACCGACTACCGACACCTCGCCCGCGGCGCCTTCGCCGGATGGGACAACCGGCTGGGTGAGTCGATCCGACTGGAGCTGCCCACGCCCGATACCGGGGACTACCGACAGCCCGCGCTGGATGTCACCTTCGCCGATGGATCGCGGGCGACGCACATGTGCTACATCGGGCACCGGATCACCACCGGGAAGCCCGAGCTCCCCGGCCTGCCGAGCACGTACGTCGAGGATCCCGCCGAGGCCGACACGCTCGAGGTGGATCTCGCCGATGCCCGGACCGGGTTGGTCGCGACCGTCCGGCTCACGCTCTTCCGCGACCACGCCGCGTTCGCCCGATCGGTCACGGTGCGCAACGACGGCGCCGAGCCGGTGATCCTCGAGGTCGTGATGTCCGCATCACTCGACCTGCCGGACGCCGGCTGGGAGCGCATCTCGCTCCACGGCTCGTGGGCCCGCGAGCGCCACGTGACGCGCGCCCCCCTGACGCCGGGCCGGTACCTCACCGAGAGCCTGCGTGGCGTCTCGAGCCTGCTCTCGTCACCGTTCCTGGCACTCGCGCGCCCGCACGCGACCGAGGCGAGCGGCGAGGTCGTCGCCGCGAGCCTCGTGTGGTCGGGTGACTTCCTCGCCGATGTCGAGGTGGACCAGTACGCCACCGCGCGGCTGCGCATGGGCATCCATCCCGACTCGTTCGCGTGGCCCCTTGCGCCCGGCACCTCGTTCACGGCGCCGGAGGCCGTCGTGGTGCACAGCGCGACCGGGCTCGGGGGCATGAGCGACACCTTCCACCGGCTGTACCGGACACGGCTCGCGCGAGGCGAGTGGCGCGACCGGCCCCGGCCCGTGCTCCTCAACAACTGGGAGGGCACCTACTTCGACTTCGACGAGGAGCGCCTCGTGGCCATCGCCACGGTCGCGGCCGAGCTGGGCGTGGAGCTGTTCGTGCTCGACGACGGCTGGTTCGGCCGGCGCGACTCGGACGACCGCTCGCTGGGCGACTGGGTCGTGGACCGCCGCAAGCTGCCCAACGGGCTCGAAGGGCTGGTCGGACGCATCCGGGCGCTCGGCCTGCGATTCGGCATCTGGATCGAGCCCGAGATGGTGAACGCCGAGTCGGACCTGTATCGCGCGCACCCGGACTGGGCCATCGGCGTGCCCGGGCTGGCACAGACCGAGAGTCGCCAGCAGCTGGTGCTCGACCTCGGCCGCCCGGAGGTGCTCGAGCACATCAGCGCGGCGCTCATCGAGGTGCTCTCGTCCGCCCCCATCGACTACGTCAAGTGGGACATGAACCGGACGATGACCGAGGCATTCGCCCGGGACCTGCCACCCGAGCGGCAGGGCGAGATGCGCGTCCGGTACGTGCTCGGCGTGTACGAGCTGTACCGGCGGCTGACGACGCGGTTCCCGCACATCCTGTTCGAGTCATGCGCCAGTGGCGGCGGCCGGTTCGACGCGGGGCTGCTCGCGTTCGCGCCCCAGGCGTGGACCAGCGATGACACCGACGCGGTCGAGCGACTGGCCATCCAGTGGGGTACCTCCCTGGCGTTCCCGGTGAGCTCGATGGGCGCGCACGTGTCCGCGGTGCCCAACCACCAGACGGGCCGCCTGGCATCGCTCGAGATGCGAGCCGCGGTCGCCTTCTTCGGTGCCTTCGGCTACGAGCTGGACGCGACCCGTCTCACCCAGGCGGAGCGGCAGCAGGTGGCCGACCAGGTGGCCTGGTTCAAGGCCCACCGGGAGACCATCCAGCTGGGCAGGTTCGTGCGGTTGGTCTCGCCCTTCGATGGCTCCGGGGATGCCGCCTGGATGTGCGTCTCGGACGACGCGCGACACGCCGTCGTGGGCTGGTACCGGCCATTCTCGCGTCCGACGCCCGGCCCTCGATCGGTGCCGCTCCGGGGACTCGATCCGGGGGCCCGCTACCAGGTCCGGGTGTGGCCCGAGACATCGGACACGCTCGTGCGGCGCAACACCCTGGTGCGGGCCGGCGACGAGCTGATGGCGGCGGGCCTGTTCCTCGACGACGACGCCCGCGAGTCGGGCACCCGGGGCGACTTCCAGGCGCGCCTGTTCGAGATCGAGGCGACCTGACCACCCGGCGGTATCGCACGGCGGCTTGGGTACGATAGACGCCACCGCCCCTCGCGCAAGGACACCGCCATGGACGTACCGGACCAGGACGACGACATCTACCAGATCATCAACGCGCTCTCCAAGGAGGAGGAGCGCCTGTGGGCCAGCGCCGGCGATGGCCGGGGGCTCGATCCCGAGGAGCGCCGGCGCCTGGACGACATCAAGATCGAGCTCGACCGCGCCTATGACCTGCTCCACCAGCGAGCCGCCCTGCGCGCGGCCGGTCGCGACCCGTCCGAGGCGAAGGAACGCCCCGCCGACGTCGTCGAGCGCTATCAGCAGTAGTCGGTCGGGAGACACCGTGCTCGAGCTCTGGGAGCCCGACGCCGCGCTGGCGCGGCTCGACCGGTACCTGCGAGACCACGGGTTCCTGCGCCCCGATGCCGACCCGGCAGACGGGCGTGTCGCCGACATCTACCTCGGCTACGGCCTGTCGCGCTCGCTCCGGCGCACCAGCTCGCCGGCGCCACCCGAGCCCGCCCGTTTGCCACTCGTGGCGTGCCGCATCCGCGAGCGGGACGAGGACCTGGTGCCCGCTGGCTCGTACCGCGTGGGGCGATGGGAGCCGACCTGGACCTCCGCCGCGCACGCTCGCGCCATCGAGACGGCCAGGGCTGCCATCGCCGCGGGCGAGATCTACCAGGTCAACCTCGTCCAGCACCTGGCCGCGCCGTTCGTGGGAGATCCGGCCGGGCTGGCGCGCCGGCTGGCACCGCTCCGACCGCTCCATCCAGCCCCGCTGGTGGGCGATGGCTGGGCGATCGTCTCCGCGTCGCCCGAGCTATTCCTGAGCCGGCGTGGCGACAACATCACCACGATGCCCATCAAGGGGACTCGCCCTGCGGGTGGCGCATCCGACCTGCGCGCATCGCCCAAGGACGCGGCCGAGCACGTGATGATCGTGGACCTCGAGCGCAACGACCTCGGTCGCGTGAGCATCCCGGGCTCGGTGCGCTGGCCCGAGCTGATGGCGCCCCGCTCGATGGCCGGTGTCGAGCATCTCGTGAGCCGCGTGAGTGGCACGATCCGGCCGGATGTCGGCTTGCCCGACCTCCTCGGCGCGCTGTTTCCCGGGGGCAGCGTGACCGGTGCCCCGAAGGTGGCCGCCATCGACCACATCGCGCGGCTCGAGCCGGTCGGCAGGGGCGCGTCCATGGGCGCCCTCGGCACCATCGCGCCCAACGGGGACATGGACCTCGCGCTCACCATCCGGACCTTCGCGGTCGTCGAAGGGCGCATCCACCTGTGGGTCGGGGGCGGCATCGTGTGGGACTCGGACCCGGCCGCCGAGGTCGAGGAATCGTGGGTCAAGGCACGACCCCTGCTCGCGGCCATCGATGCCACCGAGGGCGTTCCCGGTCCGCGGGCGGCGCCGCCCGTCCCCGGTGAGGCGAGCGCGTGAGGCCCGTCGCGGTCGCGGTCCTCGGCCGGGGCGTCGTCGACCCGGACACGCCGGTGTTGACCGCGGACGACGCGGCGCTCGCCAGGGGGCTCGCGGCATTCGAGACCGTTCGCGTCTACTACGGCCGGATCTTCGCGCTCGACGAGCACCTCGACCGGTTGCGCACCTCCGCCGACCGGCTCGGGCTGCCCGACGTCGCCCGGGCCGACCTCGAGTGGTTGGGCGCCCAGGCGCTGGCGGCCTCCGGGCTGCGGGAGGCCGGGCTTCGCTTCTACTGGACGGGTGGACGCGAGGGCGCGGGTGCCAGCGCGATCGCGACGGTGACCCCCGTGCCACCCGACACCGAGGCGCTCCGGGCGCGCGGGCTGCGGGTCGCCAGCCTCGAGCTGGGGGTCGATCGGGAGGTCCGGATGCGCGCGCCGTGGCTCCTCGCGGGCGTCAAGTCCACCAGCTACGCGGTCCATGTGGCGGCCGTGGCCGAGGCCGTGCGGCGCGGTGCGGACGATGCGTTGCTGCTGGCGACCGATGGCACGGTCCTCGAGGGCGCGATGAGCAACGTCTGGTGGCGCAGCGGCGATGTGCTCCGGACCCCCGGCCTCGAGACGGGCATCCTGGCCGGGGTGACGCGGGCCCACCTGCTACGGCTCGCTCCCGGTGCCGGGTTCCGGGTGGAGGAGGGTGCGTGGCCGCTGGAGGAGGTGCTGGGCGCCGACGAGGTCATCCTCTCATCGTCGGTCCGCGAGGTCGTGGGGGTCATCGACGTGGACGGCCGGCCCATCGGCGACGGACATCCCGGGCCGTGCGCGCGCGCCCTCCAGTCGGCGCTCCGCGCGGAGGCCGCGCAGGTCGGCTGACCGCGACTCAACGCGTGCTGAGGACGATCGAAGGCGATGCCGATGCCATCGAGGCCAGCTCGAACCCATCGGCTAGCTCGCCCAGCCGATCCACGCGTCCGCCCGGGAGCTCGAGCGCGAGGGAGCCGACGATCGCGGCGACCACGTGGTCGGTCGGGCGTCCTTCGAGGACGAGCTCGTCGAGGGTCACCGCACCGTGGCGCTTGGCGAGGCGCGCCCCGTCCGGGCCCCGGACCAGGGGCACGTGGGCATACCCGGGCATCGCGGCGCCGAGGCGTCGGGCGATGGCCACCTGGCGGGGCGTCGAGGGCGCGATGTCGTCCCCCCGGACGACCTGGGTCACGCCGCTGTCACGGTCGTCCACGACCACCGCGAGGTTGTAGGCCGGCGCCCCATCGTTGCGCCGGATGACCACGTCGTCGCTGGTGCCGGACATCGGCCCCATCACCAGGTCGTGCCACTCCACGAGCTCGCCGTCGGCGCGGAGGCGGATGGCCGGCGGCCTGCTCGACCGCCGCTGGGCGCGTCGGGCCGCGTCGAGGCCCCGGCAGGTGCCCGGATAGGGTCGCTCGGCGCCGGCTTCGTTGGGTGCCAGGGTGGCCTCGGCGATCTCGCGCCGGGTGCAGAAGCACTCGTAGGTGGCACCCGCGTCGATGAGTGCCTCGATCACCGCGGCGTAGCGCGTGAGCCGCTCGGACTGGCGGATCGGCGGCTCGTCCCAGTCGATGCCCACGCGCGCGAGGTCGGCGAGCTGGGATCGCTCGAAGCCTGCCCGGGAGCGCTCGGCGTCGAGGTCCTCTACCCGCACCAGGAAGCGACCACCAGTGGCACGCGCAGCGAGCCACGCCACGATCGCGGTGCGCAGGTTGCCCAGGTGGAGCGGACCGCTGGGGGAGGGCGCGAAGCGACCGGTGACCACGCCGGGAGTGTGCCAGCGAGCCGGGCGCTCAGGCGGGAGCGGCGAACCGGTCCAGCCGGAACATCGACAGGTCGAAGTCGGGCTCGCGGTCCATCGCCATGTCCGCGAGCAGCTCGCCGATGACGCTCGCGAACTTGTACCCGTGCCCGGAGCAGGGAGACGCGACGATGACCTGCGGATACCCCGGGTAGCGGTCGAGGATGAAATGCTCGTCGGGGGTGTTGGTGAACATGCAGGCCCGCCACGAGAGCAGCGGGCCGTTCGCCTCGGGCATGAAGCGCGCGACGCCCTCGCGCAGGATGCGCTCGTCCTCCGGCTCGAGGACCCGCCAGTCGGTCGCGTCGGGGTCCACGGCCTGGCCCCGGTGGTGGTACAGCCCGATCTTGACGCCCGGGATGCCGTACTCCGGGAACACGTACCACTCGGTGCCCGACTCCTCCTCGATGATGAACACCGGCAGGGCGCCGACCCGGAACAGCTCCGGGCGGCGCGCGGCCAGCCAGACGAGCACCTGTCGCTCTGGGATCGCGAGCTCCCGGAGGGGGGCCGCGAGGCGGCTCATCCAGGCACCGGCCGTGAGCACGAGGCGAGCCGCCCGGTACTCCGCGCGTTCGGTGCGCACCACGATCCCGTCCCCCTCGGGCTCCCAGTCGATGACCGGCTCATGGCCGTGGATCTCCGCGCCATCGGCCAGCGCCAGGGTCGCATGGGCGGCGATGGCCTCCTCGGACATGACGAAACCGGCATCGGGCTGGTACACGGCGACGTGATGGTCGGGGATGGCCAGCCCGGGGAAGCGTGCCCGCGTCTCGCGGCCGTCGAGGACCTCGTGCGGCAGCTCGTGGACCCGGCACGCCTCGATGGCACCCTCCGGGACGGCCGAGCCGGGGGGCCCGATGTCGAGCCCACCGGTGATGACCACCAGCTGGCGGCCCCAGCGCTGCTCGAGGGACCGCCATCGCTCGTACGCGCGGCGGAGCAGGGGAACGTAGCGCGGGTCCTCGTTGTAGGCGAGCCGGATGATGCGGTTGACGCCGCCCGAGGACCCGGTCGTGGTGGGGACGTCCGCGCGCTCGAGACCGAGCACGCGCTGGCCGCGCGCCGCGAGCTCGTGCACGGTCGCCGAGCCATGAGCGCCGAGGCCCGCGACGATCACGTCATACGGCTGTGCGCTCATGGGTGGGTCACGTCCGTCACGGGCCCAGGGACGGCAAACGGCGCGCGCCCCGCCAGGCGCGCGCCGTCGAGAGGTTCGGGATGAACGTGATCAGACCGCCGGGCGGTCCGACCCCGTGAACGCGGCCACGGTCTGCTCGCGTGCGAGGTACCACAGCAGGACGCCCGCCAGGATGGCCTGCCCGAGGCCCCACTTGATGCTTTCCATCGCGAACATGGAGAACACCGCGCTCATGAGCGAGAACACGCACATGATCTGGGCGAACATCAGCGCCCATGGCTGGAGCCCGTAGAGCGCCGTGCCGGCCGCGATCCAGATGACGCCCACGATGAACGTCAGCAGCCCCGAGAACCAGACGCCGTTGCCCGACTCGACGGGTCCGAACGTCACGATGCCCATCAGCTGGATGCCGGCGATGAGATACAGGATCCCCGCCAGGAACGCCAGCACGGCCAGGATCAACACCCCAATCGGTCGAGACACCGGTTCGTCACCTCCTGCGACCAAGGAGCTGGATCGCTCCGGGCACTAAGCGTAGCGGCTCGGCGTGTCCTTGGGGAGTCCGTCACGGTCGGGTGCGATGGGCGATCTGCACGCGCGGCGCACGGCGATACCATCCGACCTCGTGACCGTCGTCGCGACCGCTCGTGAGCCCGCCATCCGTGTCCGCGGGCTCCGACGGTCATATGGCACGCGCGAGGTCCTGCGGGGCATCGACCTCGACGTGCACCCGGGCGAGGTGGTCGCGCTGCTGGGCCCCAACGGAGCCGGCAAGACGACCACCCTCGAGATCCTCGAGGGCTACCGGAGCCGGAACGGGGGCGACGTCAGCGTCCTCGGGGGCGACCCGGCGCGCCACGACCCGGCGCGCCTCGCGCGCGTCGGCATCTGCCTCCAGGCGAGCGGTATCGAGCGATACCTCACCGCCGTCGAGGTGCTCACCATGTACGGCGGCTACTACCCGCGATCGCGTCCCGCCGAGGAGCTGCTGGCGCTCGTGGGGCTCACTGAGCAGGCGGGGACGCGAGTGCGGCGCCTGTCGGGTGGGCAGCGACGCCGGCTGGACCTCGCGCTGGCGCTGACCGGCGACCCCGAGCTGCTGTTCCTCGATGAGCCGACCACGGGCTTCGACCCCGAGGCACGCCGACAGGCATGGGACCTGGTGCGAGGGCTCGTGGCGAGCGGACGGACCGTCCTGCTGACCACCCATTCCATGGACGAGGCGCGGGTACTGGCGGACCGTATCGCGGTCCTCGTGGACGGGTCGATCGTGGGCCAGGGGACGGTGGGCCAGGTGGTCGGTGACCGGGCGCAGGGCTCGATCATCCGTTTCCGCCTGCCGGATGGCGGTCCCGGGCTGCCAGCCGACCTCGCGGTGTCGATCCGCTCCGGCCCGGGTGGCGCCATGGAGATCCAGACCTTGGAGCCGACCGCGACGCTGCATGTGCTGACGGCCTGGGCGATCGAGGCGGGGGTCGAGCTCGTGGACCTGGCCATCGCACCGCCAAGCCTCGAGGAGGCCTACCTGGCGCTCGTCGCCGAGCACACGCGGGGTGCGCCGTGAGCCGGATGGGGCTCGTCGCGCGCCAGGTGCGCTACGAGGATCTCGCGTTCTGGCGCAACCCGGTCGCGGCCGGCTTCACGTTCCTGTTCCCGCTCATCTTCCTGCTGCTCGCCCAGCTGGTGCTCGCCGACCGCGTGGACGTGCCGGGCGTGCCGGCGGCGGACTTCTACACGCCCGCGATCGTCGCCTTCTGCATCGTCAACGTGTGCTTCGTGTCCATCGCGATGTCGGTCACCCTGGCGCGCGACGAAGGCGTGCTCAAGCGCATCCGGGGCACGCCCCTGTCGCTGGGTGCCTACGTCACCGCGCGCGTCATCCACGCCGTGCTCATCACGCTCGCCCTGGCGCTCATCGTGGTCGTCAGCGGCGGGCTGGTGTTCGAGGCACCCGTCCCGATCGGCCAGGTGCCGACGATCGCGGTCGTGGTGATGCTCGGTGCGGCGACGTTCGCCGCGCTCGGGCTGGCCGTGGCAGGGCTCATCCCCAACGCGCACGCGGCGCCGGCCCTCGTCAACGCCATCGTGCTGCCGCTGTACGTCATCTCGGACGTGCTCATCCCCATCGACGACGGCACGCCGGTCGCCGCCATCGGCGACCTGTTCCCGGTGCGTCATCTCGCGTCCGCGCTCCGATCGGTCTGGCAGCCCGAGACCCTGCCGCTCGACCCGATGGACCTGGCATGGCTGGCCGCGTGGGGCGTCGTGGGCCTGGTGGTCGCGTCGCGGAACTTCAGCTGGGAGCCTCGCTCCTGACGGATCGCGTGCGCGCCGCCGACGCGGCCACCGTCCCTGAGCCTTCCGTGCGCGCCGCCCGACGACCCCCCATCCACATACACCCATCTGGTGCGTGCAACGCGGTTCTCGAGAGCCGCGAGCGTGGCCCTGGGCAGTGACGCTGCGCAACGACCCCTGGCACGCGCCGCGGGCAGCGGGATGCACCCATCGGACTCACGGTGTGGGTGTGTAGGGGCGCCGGAGCACGGGCAAAGGAGAGAGACCAGGCTGTGGCGCGGATGGCCGCCGCCGCGGGCGCCTAGATGGTGGCGATCGAGCGCGGCCGGAATCGCGGCCCGAACCTGGGCGCCCGGATGCCCGAGAGCTCCAGCAGCCGGACCGCCCGGCCGCGCTGCCCCTGGTACGGCTCGAGCAGCTCCAGCATGCGGTCGTCGTCGCCACGCGCCTCGCCTGCCAGGGCCCAGCTGACGAGGTTCGGCAGGTGGAAGTCACCGACGCTCACCGCATCGGGGTCGCCGAATGCCGAGCGGACGGTCTCCGCGGCCGTCCACGGACCGACACCCGGCATGGTCGTCAGGCGCTCCAGCGCCTCGCCCGGCGGCATGCTGCCGGCGTCCTCGAGCCAGCCCGCGCGGGAGGCCACACGCCGGATGACATCGGCGCGCCGCCGCTCGAGGCCGACCGGATGGAGCTCGTAGTAGGGGACACGCGCGAGGGTCGCGGGGTCGGGCGCGAGCCACAGCCGCGCGACCGATGGCGCGCCTCCCGTGTCGTCCCAGGGCCCCGGCGCCGGCGTGCCGAACCGGCGCACGATGCCTCGCCACGCCCGATGCGCCTCGGTCCCGGTCACCTTCTGCTCGCACACGGCGGGCACCAGCGATTCGAGCACCCGGTCCGTGGCCCCGAACCGAACGCCCCGGAACCGGATGGCCAGCTGGCGCAGGAGCGGATGCTCCGGCCGGAACGCCTCGCGGTCGTCGTCCGAGCCGAGGAGTCGGGGGAGGGTCGCGATCGCATGCTCGGCGCCAGCGCCCCAGGCGCTCGCGCGGATCGTCCCGGCGCGCGGCTCGATCCAGAGCGTCGCCGGGCCATGGGGTGTCCGGGTGGCGCGCCACACGCCGCCATCCACGAGCCTGATCGTGGGGTCCTCGGGACCGTGGCGGAGCGGGGCGAGCGTGCGCCACACGTCGAGCGGGAAGCCGGGGTGCCAGGTGGTCTCGATGGGCATCCCGGCGAGTCTGCCACGCGACGCGGCCGCGGCGATCGCGGCCTGGGTGGCGACGGTGGCCGGTCCACGAGCCGGCTGAGCGAGGCTACGTCGGATGACGCGTCCGGGTCACGTCCCATCGACGATGTCGCGACGTCGGGCGACAGGGAGAGTCGGCACCTCGCGCCGGGGGAACCGGCGCCCACGGGAGCATCGGATGGACCGCATGAACGGTACCGACGGGCGTCGTGCCCGTCGCTGGAAGGGCGCCACGGCGCTGATGGGATCGCTGTTGGTGGCGAGCGTGGTGGGCATCGGCGCGGTGGGCGCCGCGAGCCAGTCCCCGCGCGTGCTGCCGGGTGAGCCCAACGTGCCGTGGGACGACGGGGCCTTCGCGGCCGAGGCACGCATGGACCTCCTGAACGTGCATCCCCGCACGTGGGACCACGTCCTGTTCGCGCCCGACGGACGCACCGCGGTCGTCTACTTCTGGATGCGCGACCAGGCCTGCGAGGGCTTCGCGGGTATCGAGACCACACCGACCGATACCGGGTACCGGATCCTGGTCATGACGGGCGACGTCCCGGGCTCCGAGGTGTGCGCGGACGTGGTCCAGCTCTACCGGTCGGTCGTGGTGCTCGACGACCGCCTGGTCACGGGGGGTGAGGTGCTCGACCTGCCAGCGGGCTGACGACACCCGGATGCCGTTCGCGTCAGATGGACGGGCCCGGGGCGGTCGCCGCCCCGGGCCCTTGCCGTCTCTGCTCGGGCCGAGGCGGTCGCCGCCCCGGCCCGATGCCGTCTATTCGGGTCCGGCGCCGAGCCACACCTGATATGCGGCGGCCGGATCGCCATCGGACTGACGGATGGTGGCCAGGATGCGCGTCTCGGGATGCGACCAGGTGATGGTCGCGGTCCCCATCAGGCCCGCGCACAGGAGCCGCCCGGCGGTCTCCTCGCCGAGGCGCCACGTGCCTTCGTAGCCGCCCGCCTCGCAGCTGTCGGCCGGCTCCCACCCGATGATCCCCGCGACCGTCGACGAGATGTCGAATGCGGCATCGAGCGACGCCTCGCCGTCGTAGAGGATGAACAGGATGCTCGCCTCGGCCGAGGGGGTGCAGACGACCCGCGCCAGCTCGCCTGCGTCGGCGTCCGGCTCGTCCCCGTCCACCTCGCAGTCGGACGCGAGACCCGCCGGGATGTGTGACATGAGCTCCGCGACAGGACCGTCCCCGCTGGGCTGGCTGGGCAGAGGCTCCACGTCGTCGCCGACAGCCTGCTGCATGCGCGCTGCCGCGGCCGTCGCGATGGCGCCCGCATCCGTCGGGCTGACGTTACCGTCGACCCCGGAGATCCAGACCTTGGCGGCGATGTTGCCGTGGTGCATCAGGAACGCGTGACCATCGGTCTTGGTGCCGAGGGCGATGTCGTGAAACAGGTAGTACCGGGTGTCCGGGAGCGGCGCGACCGGCGGATCCTCGCGCTGCGACCCGTTGTGCACCTCGCCCAGCCCGTCCTGGGCGTCATCCAGGAACGCCAGCGCCGACGCCTCGTCCGGGAATTGGAACCGGAAGTCGTAGATGACGCTCATCCGATCCATGTCGAACCAGGTGCGCGCGACCTCGCGGATACCGTCGTTCGCCGCGAACTCAGGCACGTCATCAGCGGAGATGTCCTGCGCCTCGCCGCTCGGGTCATAGGTCGCGATGTCCTCCGCCTGGAGCAGCGACGAGACCAGCGTCTCGCGATCGGTGACCCCGGACGAAGCAGCGAGGGCGGGGTACGCGGACCCCACGAGCGAGACCGCGGCGAGCATCCCGATGAGCGCCACGGCTCGGAGCTGTCGGCCGCGTGCCGGTCGACCAGAGGATCCCATATGGTCCATTGACCTGCTCCTTGAGGGGGGAGCGACAGGCGTGCTCCCCGGGCGCGAGCAGGCTCGACCCAACGCCGCGTCGGGGTCATCGGGCGATCGTCCCGGACCTCGCTTCCGGTGATGGCGATCGGCGTCGGCCGTGACACGTACCGGGACCGGGCCGCGCCCATGGCCGCATACTCCGGCGATGACCTCCACCCAGCCGAACGCTGTCGCCAGCGGAGTCGGGAGCGGCGCCCTGCTGCTCGCGGACATCTCGGGTTACACGGGCTTCCTCGACGCCGTCACGACGGCCCACCAGGACGACCTGTTCGCGGGCGGCGCCGTCCCCGCGGCCTATCCGCTCATCTCCACACTCCTGGACGGCATCATCGAGCGGCTCATCCCGCCGTTCACGCTGGCCAAGCTGGAGGGCGACGCGGTGTTCGCCTTCGCCACCGCCGACACGCTGCCCGATGGCACAGCCGTCCTGGGTCACCTCGCCGCGTGCTACCAGGGGTTCCGCGCGCAGCTGGCACGCGCCGGCGAGCTGTGGTCGTGCCAGTGCGACGCGTGCATCCGGGCGGGCGACCTTGACCTCAAGTTCGTGCTCCACGCGGGGAGCTTCGTCATCCAGGCCATCGGGGGCAGCCGGGAGCTCGCGGGACCCGACGTCGTGGCGGTCCATCGGCTGCTCAAGAACCGCGCCGCGGAGGTGCTGGGGACCCGCGCCTACGTCCTCGTGACGGCGACGGCCATGGAGCGCCTGGGCATCCCCGAGGCGGCCTCGACCGCGCTCACGGAGCCGCTGGACGGCGGCCGGATGCTCGACGCACGGGCCTTCCGGCTGGCCTGACGATCCGGCGCCCGCAGGGGCGACCGACCTGGGTCTGGCTCAGACCGCGATGGCGCCCTCGTGGGTCGGCCGCTGCCCTGCCTGATGCGCTCGGGCGCGTACGCGGTAGACCCGCGGGCTGACACCCGTCGCCCGTCGGAACCGGCGCGCGAAGTACGCGGGATCCTCCCACCCGACCTGCGCCCCGATCGAGGCCACCGGATCGTCGGTCGTCGTGAGCAAGAGGGCCGCGCGCTCGGCGCGGCGCCGGTTGGCGAACGCGCCCGTCGACTGACCCACCCAGCGCCGGAATGTTCGGGCCAGGTGGAACTGGCCCACGCACACCACGGCCGCGAGCTCGGCAAGGCCCCAGTGCCGCTGGAGGTCGCTCTCGATGAGCTCCAGGGCCGTGATCACGATGGTCGGCGCCCGCGGGTCGATGCTCCGAAGGTCGGGTCGCTCGGCGCGTACGCGGCGGCCCAGGACGTCGAGGGCCAGCAGCAGGTGGCCCAGGTCATATGCCTCGCTCCGTTCCGCGGCGGGCCGGGTCCGGATGGCGTCGAAGTGGCCGAGACATGTCACGAGGTCCGGCTCATCAAGGAGCACGATGACGGGCTCCGACCTTCCTGCGTTCCCTTCGATGAGCATCCGGTCGGACCCGGAGAAGAGCCGGCCGAGGAACGCGTCGCGCCGGATCCAGGGCAGGTCGTACTCGGTCGCCTCGGGGCGTACGAAGCAGTTGTAGACCACGAGGTCCTCGCCGAGCTCGTAGCCGTGGAGCGCTCCGGGCGGGATGAGGATCGCGGTCCCTCGGCGTACCGGGTGCCGTCGCTCACCCGAGTGGTGGGTCCCCGTGCCCTGCGTCACGATCGCGAACTCGAAGAAGTCATGGAGGTGGAGCGCTACGGTCCGAGGCTGTTCGGCGATGAAGAACCCGACCAGCTCGTTGTCGGCCATGAAGGCATCCGCGTTCAGGGTGGCACCGGGGACGTTCGGCACGTGGCGCATGCCCGGAGGCTAGCACCGACCGAGCCGTCCCTCGGCCGACGGCTA
This sequence comes from Candidatus Limnocylindrales bacterium, assembly GCA_040510715.1. Lineage (GTDB taxonomy): Bacteria > Chloroflexota > Limnocylindria > Limnocylindrales > CSP1-4 > JAFMJV01. The sequence goes on along the minus strand of JBEVIK010000313.1, from coordinate 7,459 downwards.
TGTCCTAGTCAAGGGCAGATCCGTCCAAGTCATGCCCCAGCCCCGTCACTAGGATGACCGGCCATCCGGCCATGGCGAGGCCCGGATCTGTAGGCCGAGATCGGAGGAGGTATCCATGCGCAGAACGTCTGCCCGCGCTGGTGTCGGGATGGTCGGTGCGGTCGCGGTCCTCGCGGCTGCACTCGGGGGGCCAGCAGCGGCCCAGGAACCCGTGAACCTGATCTACTACACCGACGATACCAACGCGACCCAGGCTCGGATGGCGGGCCTCATCGCCGCGTACACCGCAAAGAATCCGAACGTCAGCATCGAGGTCGAGACGCATCCCGGTGGCGCCGAGGGCGACAACCTCGTCAAGACACGCCTGGCCACCGGCGACATGCCCGACATCTTCTATTACAACTCGGGATCGCTGTTCCAGGCCCTGAACCCGACCGAGACCCTGGTGGACCTGTCCGCCGAACCCTTCATCGCGAACATCGCCGAGTCGTGGCTGCCGACGGTCACGGCAGACGGCGGCATCTATGGAGTGCCGACCGAGGGCAGCCTCGGCGGCGGCATCCTCTACAACAAGCGCGTCTACAACGATCTGGGCCTCACGGTCCCCACGACCTGGGCCGAGTTCGCGGCGAACAACGACGCCATCAAGGCGGCCGGCATCGCTCCGGTGTGCGCGACGTTCGGCGCTACCTGGACCTCGCAGCTGTTCGTGCTTGCTGATTACTACAACGTCCAGACGGCAGTGCCTGACTTCGCTGAGCAGTACACGGCCAACCAGGCCCACTATGCCGACACCCCGGCGGCGCTTGCCGGGTTCCAGCACCTCCAGGAAGGCTTCGAGAAGGGCTGGTGGCAGGAAGACTACGGCGTGGACACCTTCGAGATCGGCCAGCAGAAGCTCGCCGACGGCGTGTGTGCCCACTACCCGATGCTGTCCTTCGCGGTCGGCCCCATCGCCGAGAACTTCCCCGACAAGGTCGACGACATCGGCTTCTTCGGACAGCCGGGCGCTGACGCGGCGACCAATGGCACCACGATCTGGGCGCCGGCGGCGACGTATATCCCCAAGACGACGGAGGCCAAGGGCGAGGCGACCCTCGCAGCGGCCAAGGACTTCCTCGGCTTCATCGCGTCGGTCGAGGGCACCGAGGCCATGACCGCCGGCGTCGCGCCCTCCGGGCCATATGTCATCAAGGGCTCGACGCTCCCTGACACCGTGCCGGCTGCCATCAAGGACATCCAGCCGTACATCGACGGCGGCAACAACTCGGTCGCTCTCGAGTTCCTGTCGCCCGTCAAGGGCCCGTCCCTCGAGCAGCTCACGGTCGCCGTGGGATCGGGTCTGAACACCGCGGAGGAGGCAGCCGCGCTCTACGACCAGGACGTCGAGAAGCAGGCACAGCAGCTGGGTCTGCCTGGCTGGTAGGCCTGGACGCGCTCGACCGATCATCGCTCGGGGCCGGCATACGCCGGCCCCGACGCATGCCCGATGATGGACGCGCACGAGGAGGCATGAGCTGACCCAGCCTGCCCTGCCCGGGGCCGTCCGGCAGACCTATCCGTACCTGTTCTACGTACCAGCGCTCGCCGTCTTCGGCGTCCTGTTCGTCCTGCCGACGATCCTGGCGTTCGGCTTCAGCCTCACGCGCTGGACGCTGTTCGACATCGAGTTCATCGGCCTCGACAACTTCAGCCTCTTCCTGCGCGAGCCGGCGCTCACCAACGGGGTCCGCAACACCCTCATCTACGCCGTCGTCACGAGCGGTCTCAAGGTCATCATCGGGCTGCTGCTCGCGACCCTGCTCACATCGTCCATCTGGTTCCGGTCGCTGCTGCGGTCGCTCGTGTTCTTCCCGGTCCTCGTGAGCACCGTGGCCGTGGGCATCACCTTCGCGGTCCTGATGCATCCGTCGAAGGGGATCATCAACGAAGCGCTGGAAGCCATCGGCATCGACGGTCCCCAATGGCTCACCGACCCATCCATCGCACTGCTGTCCGTGGCGTTCGTGGACATCTGGAAGGGCGTGGGCATCGCGCTGGTGATCTTCATCGCGGGCATCATGTCGATCCCGGAGCAGTATTTCGACGCCGTGAAGCTCGAAGGCGGCGCGTGGGCACGCTTCCGCCACGTCATCGTGCCCCTCAGCCGGAACGCCACGTTCACGGTCATCCTGCTGTCGTTCATCGGCGGGCTGCGCACGTTCGACCTGATCTGGACCATGACCCGGGGTGGCCCGGGCTTCACCACGGACGTCATCACGTCCACGATCTACAAGCAGTACCAGGCCGGCTTCTACGGCCTCTCCACCGCCGGTAACGTGATCCTGTTCTTCGGGGTCATGCTGCTCGTGTATCCCATGATGCGGTTCTTCTCGCGTCGCGAGATCGAGCTATGAGCCGACGGCCTCGCGATGCGATCGTGGGCCTTGTCGCCCTGCTGATGGCCATCGTCCTGTTCGTGGTCCCGTTCGTGTTCATGCTGCTGATGGCTGCCAAGGAGCAGGTGGAGGCAGGGCTGTTCCGGTTCAGCCTGCCCGCGGAATGGCGACTCCTCGAGAACATCGGAGAGGTTCTCGACACGCGCAACGGCCTGGTCGTGACGGCGTTCCGCAACAGCATGCTGCTGACCGTCGGGTCGGTGACGTTGCTGGTCCTTGTGGCGACGATGGTCGCCTTCGTGCTCCAGCGACGTCGTGACCGGGTGGGCTCGCTGGTCGCCGCGTTGCTGCTCGCGGGCCTCATCCTGCCACCGGCGCTGGTGCCGACGATCTACGTCCTCCAGTGGACGGGCCTGTACAAGACCATCCTGGGACTGGTGCTCGTCGAGGTGGCACTCATCCTGCCCTTCGCGGTCATCATCTTCCGAACCTTCATGACCGCGATCCCGCGCGAGCTGGACGAGGCGGCCATCATCGACGGCGCCTCGCCCTGGACGCTCTTCTCCAAGGTCATCTTCCCGCTGCTCCGCCCCGCGATCATCACCGTGATCGTGGTGGCGTCCGTCGCGGTCTACAACGACTTCGTCAATCCGCTGTACTTCCTGCCCGGCACCGCGAACGCCACGGTCCAGCTCACGCTCTTCGAGTTCCAGAGCCAGTTCAACTCCCGCTGGAACCTGCTGTTCGCGGATGTGCTGCTCATCACCATCCCGCCCCTCATCCTGTTCATCTTCTTCCAGCGCCAGATCGTGTCGGGCATGACTGCCGGGGCCGTGAAGGGCTGATGGACGCTCGATCGATGGAGGAACCATGAGCGACACGTCTGTGCGCCAGACCGATGTGACACCGGTCCGGGTGACCGAGCCCCGATCCCAGGTCCCCGCCGGGGTCGGCGCCATCGGCGCGGAGCCGGTGCGCCTGAGCTGGCGCATCGAGCCCGCCGAGGCGGGGAGCGAGCAGCAGGCCTACGAGGTCGAGGCCAGCGGGTCGGCGTCGTTCACGTCCGTGAGCGCCACCTCGGGTGTCGTCGAGGACCATCGACAGGTCGGCGTCCGAGCGCCGGGCGGGGCGCTTCGAAGCCGCGAGGTCCGCTGGTACCGGGTGCGGGTGCGGACATCGCGGGGCTGGACCGACTGGGGCCCGACGGTGCGGGTCGAGGCGGGTCTACTCGCGGCGTCCGACTGGAGCGCCCAAGCCATCACCCTGCCGGACGACCCGGGACGATCCGAACAGGCGCCGTCCCCGATCCTCCGGACGCTGTTCGAGGCGCCGCCCGACCTGGTGCGGGCGGTCCTGTACGTGACCTCGCTGGGCGTGCACGAGGTGCACATCAACGGCGAACCGGTCGGCGACGCCTTGCTCGCGCCGGGGTGGACCCCGTACCACGAGCGACTCCTGTTCGAGACCCACGACGTCACCGCCTTCGTCCGCGCCGGCACGAACGTGGTCGTGGGCACGCTGGCTGACGGCTGGTATCGCGGGCGACTGGGCTGGGACGAGGTCAGGGGGCGCTGCACCTACGGGCAAGAGGTGGGCCTGCTGGCGCAGCTCGAGCTGATCCGGGCCGATGGATCGGTCGAGCGCGTCGTCACCGACGGTGGCTGGCGGGCGGGCACCGGGGAGGTGCGGCAGGCCGACCTGTATGACGGCTGCACCATGGACCTGCGACTCCGGGACCCCGGGATCCACGCCGTCGCCTTCGACGACAGCGGCTGGGTCCCTGCCGCGATCGTGCCGCTCGACCTGGGCGTGCTCGAGCCAAGGGTCGCGCCGCCGGTCCGCCGGGTGGAGGTGCTGCCGGTCCGTGCCGAAGGCGGCGCGGAGGGGACGGTCGGGCTCGATGGGGGGCAGAACATCGCTGGGTTCGTGCGCCTGCGGGTCCGTGGTGCCTCGGGAATCGAGGTGACGGTCCGGCACGCCGAGGTCCTCGAGCCCAGCGGTCGGCTGCATGTCAAGGCACTCCGGTCGGCCAAGGCCACCGATCGATACATCCTCGCCGACGACACGGAGGTCACCCTCGAGCCGCGTTTCACGTTCCACGGCTTCCGATACGCCGAGGTCAGCACGCAGGCCGAGGTGCTGGGCGCCGAGTACGTGGCCATCTCGAGCGACACGCCGCGGCGCGGCTGGTTCGATTGCTCGGACGCTCGCCTGGTGCGACTGCACGACAACGCCCTGTGGTCACAGCGCGACAACTTCGTGTCGGTGCCCACAGACTGTCCCCAGCGGGACGAGCGGCTCGGCTGGACCGGCGACGCCCAGGCGTTCGCCCCGACGGCGTGCACGCTCTTCGACTCCGAGGCCTTCTGGTCGAGCTGGCTCCGGGACCTTGCCCTGGAGCAGGACGACGTGCTGGGCGTGCCGTCCGTGGTTCCGAACGTGGTCCTGAGTGGCTCGCCGACCATGGGTCGTGCCGGCTGGGCAGATGCCGCGACGATCGTGCCCTGGGCGGTCTACGAGTCGTGCGGCGACCCAGCGGTGCTGGCTGCCCAGCTGCCGAGCATGCGTCGGTGGGTGGACTCGCTGGAGCGACGGACCGGTCCCGATGGCCTGCTGGCCGATGTCGGCTGGCAGTTCGGGGATTGGCTCGACCCGGACGCACCGGCGCATCGACCCTGGGAGGCCAAGGTGGACGCCGAGTTCCTGGCGAACGCCTTCGCCTCGTGGAGTGCCCGGCTGGCCGGGCAGGCCGCCGCCCTGCTGGGAGATGCCGAATGGTCGGACCGGGCGCTGTCATATGCCGAGCGAGCGGCGGCGGCCACGTGGGAGCGCTGGCGGGCCCACGTGACGACGACCCAGAGCGGGTGCGCCGTCGCTCTCCGATTCCTCATCGTGCCCGCCGACGAACGGGCCGCGGTCGGCGACCGCCTGGCGGAGCTGGTCCACGCTGCGGACGGGAGCGTCTCGACCGGGTTCCTGGGCACGCCGCTGGTCCTCCCTGCGCTCGCGGACGCGGGTCGGTTCGACGCGGCCTATCGGATGCTGCTCCGGCGTGACATGCCGTCATGGCTGTACCAGGTCGACAAGGGCGCGACCACCATCTGGGAGCGATGGGACGCCATCCTCCCCGACGGCTCCATCCATTCGGGGGCCATGACCAGCCCCCCGGACATCCCCGACCCGGAAGGCCGCGAGCCGCACATGCTGTCGTTCAACCACTACGCCTACGGCGCGGTGGTCGACTGGCTCTATCGACACGTCGCTGGGCTCGCACCCGTGCTCGATCATCCCGGCTACCGCAGGGTCCGCGTCGCACCCATGCCGGTCCGCGGCCTCCGACATGCCTCCGCGGCGGTCGACAGCGCGTATGGGCGTGTCTCGACGGCGTGGCGTCTCGACGACGCAGGCACGTTCCACCTCGAGCTGGAGCTGCCGGCCGGGAGCACGGCCGACGTGGAGCTCCCCGCGAGTGCGACATCCGTGGTGCTCGTCGATGGATCGGCATCACCCGCGCACGTGGCTCTGGGGCCCGGCCGGCACCGGGCGAGCGTTCGGGATCCGCGGATCATCGAGCCGAAACCGGCGGACTGATCGCAGGTCCGCCTCCTAGGGCCGGCCCATCCAGGTCGGGGCGAGCAGTTCGCCCTCACGGATCCGTGCCCCATGGGTCTCGACGACGGCACCCAGCGGGATGGCGCCGTAGACGTGCGGGAATCGCTCGCCCTCCAGGTGCGCCGGGTCGCCCGGCTCCGCGCGCACCTCGATGCCCGCCGCGGCGAGGCGCCCCGTGTCGATGCCGAGCAGGGTGAGGGGAGCGGTCTCGTCGGCGTAGAACTGGGCGGCGACCCCTGCGACCTGGCGGCCGTACGAGCAATGGATGAAGCCGACCCGCTCCAGCGTCAGGCCGCGCGTGGAGACCGCGTAGCGGCCCAGGGCGGTGGCCGCCGCCCAGTCGGCCGTCAGGGCGAGGTGCCAGATGAGCGCCACCGGACGGGTCAGGTCGGGGGTGGCGTCCGACGCCACAGGTCGATGGACCCGATGCCGTGGAGCCCCAGCAGCTGGCTGATCTCGCCCGCGTGGAACGCGTCGTGGCTGGATATCCGGTTCAGCACCGAGGCACGCGTGTGCACCTGGATCGTGTCCCCCCAGCGCCGCTCCGCGGTGCGCCCAAGGTCGTCCAGCGTCCAGCGCTCGAGCACGCCCCGAACGATCTCGAAGGTCGAATCGAGGGCCACCGCGAGCTCATCCGCGGAGCGCGGGTGCTCGGGATGGTCCTCCCAGCCCTCGCCCGAGAGCGGATCGGTGAACGGCGTGCGCTCCGCGCCGGGTTCGCCGAACACGCCACACAGCCAATAGGCGCGCGCACCCGCGGTGTGCGCCGCGAGCGCCCAGATGGGGTCGTTGTCGGGGCCCGCGCGGAGCGCCAGCTGCTCGGGGGTCAGGCCCGCGACCGCATCCCGAAGCCGCGAGGCGTATCGCGGCCAGTCGGGGAACAGCGCAGCGACGGGGAGGCTCATCCTGCCGTGAGTATGCGCACGGGTGGCCACCGCCGGGACACGCCCGCGGAGCCGAACGCCCGGGCGCTGCCAACATGCCATCCGGCCCATCCCGGTCGGAGCCACGCGGCACGGCTGGCGGTCGCGATCCCGTCGTACGCTATCCCGCGTGCCCCTCGTCGCCCTCGCGTCCCTGTCACGGCGGTACGGCGATGTCGTCGCCCTCGATGACCTGACCCTGGAGCTCGAGCCTGGCATCATCGGCCTGGTCGGGGCCAACGGGGCGGGCAAGAGCACCCTCCTCAAGATCCTGCTGGGCCTGCTGGAGCCCACGTCGGGGCAGGCGCGGGTGATGGACCTCGATGTTCGCACCCGGGGTCACGACATCGGGCGCGTCGTGGGCTACATGCCCGAGCACGACTGCCTGCCACCGGACCTCACCGCGACGGACCTCGTGAGCCACCTGGGCCAGATGTCGGGCCTGCCTCGGGGAGCCGCACGTGAGCGGACCGCGGAGGTGCTTCGGCATGTCGGGCTGTACGAGGAGCGCTACCGGCCCATCGGGACGTACTCCACGGGGATGAA
>JBEVIK010000312.1:0-5954 GCA_040510715.1 Candidatus Limnocylindrales bacterium | reverse complement strand
CGAGCGGAACAGGAGCATCCCGTCGTCGCTGCCCAGGATGGCCTCCGCGGCGCGCTCCGGATGGGGCATCAGCCCCGCGACCGTGCCGCGCTCGTCGATGACCCCCGCGATGTCCCGCGCCGAGCCGTTGGGGTTGCCCGCGGGCGCGGCATACCGGAACAGGACGCCGCCGCGATGCTCGAGCGCGTCCAGCTCCGGCTCGGGCAGGAAGTAGTTGCCCTCGCCGTGGGCGATGGGCATCCGGAGCACGCGGCCGGCCGGGATGCCGCGCGTGAACGGGGTGTCGGACCGCTCGACCGAGACGGTGACCCAGCGATGCTCGAAGCGGAGGCTGGCATTCCGGAGCAGCGCGCCGGGCACGAGATGCGCCTCCGCGAGCACCTGGAAGCCGTTGCAGATGCCCAGCACCAGGCCGCCACGCTGGGCGTGCTCGCGGACCGCCCCCATGACCGGGCTGAAGCGCGCCAGCACGCCCGCACGCAGGTAGTCGCCGTAGGCGAAGCCGCCCGGCACGATGACCAGGTGGGCACCCGCGAGGTCGGTGGCCTCGTGCCACACGGGGAACGCGTCGGTGCCCGCGAGCGCTGCCGCGGCGATGGCGTCCCGGTCGCAGTTCGAGCCCGGGAACACGACCACGCCGACCCTCATGCGGCGCCCCCGGCGGGCTCGACCGTCCAGGACTCGATGAGCGGGTTGGCGAACAGCTCGCCCGCGAGGCGGTCCACGATGCCCTTCGCCTCGCTCGCATCGTCCGCCTCGACCGACAGCTCCACGCGGCGACCGACCCGGACGCCGTGCACCGTGCTGATGCCGAGATGCGGCAGGCTCGTCTCCACGGCACGCCCCTGCGGGTCGAGGATGCCGTCGCGGGGCATCACGGACACGACGAACCGGAAGGTCCTCACACGCTGGCTCCTGCTGGGGTCACGATGCGGTCGGTGGCGAGGTAGTCGTCGAAGCGGCAGCCGGTGATGCGCTCGAAGGCGTCCACGTAGCGGCTGCGCGTCCCGGCCACGACGCCGTCGGGGAGCACCGGCCCGGGAGGCGTCCGGTCCCAGCCGCTCGCGATGAGCCAGTCACGCACGTACTGCTTGTCGAAGGAGGGCTGGGCATGCCCCGGATCCCAGCTCGCGGCGTCCCAGAAGCGCGACGAGTCCGGGGTCAGCACCTCGTCGATGAGGATGAGCCGCTCGGCGCGCGACGCGTCATCGTCCGGCGCGTCATCGGCGGGGTCCCGCGGCAGGATGCCCATCTCGAGCTTGGTGTCGGCGACGATGAGCCCGCTGCCTTCCGCGATCGCGGCGCCTCGCTCATAGACGGCGAGGGCCACGGCACGCGCGCGCTCCGCGGTGTGCGGTCCCACCAGCGCCACCAGGGCGTCGAACCCGATGGGCTCGTCGTGCCCCGCCTCAGCCTTGGTGGACGGCGTGAACACGGGCTCGGGCAGCCGGTCGGCCTCCCGCAGCCCGGCCGGCAGGCGGACCCCCGACACCACCCCGTCCCGGCGGTAGTCGGCCCAGCCACCACCAGCGAGGTGACCCCGGACCACGAGCTCGGCGGGCAGGGGCTGCGCCCGGCGACACAGCATCATCCGGCCTCGGAGCGCCTCCGTGTCGAGCCCGGGCGCGTCCATGAGGCCCGCGGGAAGGCTCGCGGGATCGGTGGCGAGGAGGTGGTCGTCCACCAGGTCGCGCGTGTGCGTGAGCCAGAACCGGGTCAGCCCGGTGAGGACCCGGCCCTTGTCCGGGATGGGCGTCGGGAGCACCACGTCGAACGCCGACAGCCGGTCGGAGGCGACCAGCAGCAGTCGCTCGTCGTCCACGAGGTACAGGTCGCGGACCTTGCCGGACCGCACGAACGCGGGCGAGTCAGCGGGCACCGACCGCCTCACGTGCGGGCGCGATGGCGTCGAGCCGCTCGAGGATGGTGGCCACGTGGCGCAGCGGCAGGGCATCGTCGAACACGGCCGCGAGCTGGTCGGCGGCAAGCGCGGACGCCACGCCGGGATCCGCTTCGACGAGCTCCCGGAACGGACGCCGCTCGTCGGCGGCACGCAGCGCGGCGCGCTGGACGATGGCGTAGGCGTCCTCGCGGCTCATGCCGGCCTGCTCGACGAGCGCCGTGAGCAACCGCGAGGAGGCGTGCAGGCCGAGGCCACGCTCGATGTTCTCGGTCATCCGGTCCGCTCGCACCAGCATCCCTTCCACGATGCCGCGGAACCGGACGAGCATGTAGTGGAGGAGCGTGGTGGCCCCCGGCAGCGCCACGCGCTCCACCGAGGAGTGGCTGATGTCGCGCTCGTGCCACAGCGCCTGGTCCTCCATGCCGGCCAGCGCGTACCCGCGCAGCAAGCGGGCGAGCCCGGTCAGGCGCTCTGCCGTGATGGGGTTGCGCTTGTGGGGCATCGCGGAGCTGCCCTTCTGCCCCGAGCGGAAGGGCTCCTGGAGCTCGGCGATCTCGGTGTGCTGGAGGTTGCGCACCTCGGTCGCGAAGCGCTCGATGGAGCCGCCAGTGACCGCGATCGCGGTCAGGAACGCGGCATGCCGGTCACGCTGGACGATCTGGGTGGACACGGGGTCCGCCCGGAGGCCGAGCTCGGCGAGCGCCGCCGCCTCCAGCTCCGGCCCCAGCAGCGAGTAGGTGCCCACCGGTCCCGAGACCTTGCCCGTCGCGAGATCATCGGTCGCCGCGCGGAGCCGAGTCCGCGCCCGGTCGAGCTCGAAGGCCCAGCCCGCCAGCTTGAGCCCGAAGGTGATGGGTTCCGCGTGCACGGAGTGGGTCCGCCCCATCATCCGCGTGTCTGCGTGCTCCCGGGCACGCTCCGCCACCACTGCGATGGTCGCATCCAGCTCCGCGAGCAGCAAGTGTCCCGCGTCGCGGCACTGGAGCGCGAGCCCCGTGTCCACCACGTCCGAGCTGGTCAGGCCGAAGTGGAGCCAGCGACCCTCGTCGCCCACGGTCTCGGCGACCTGGCTCACGAACGCGATGACGTCGTGGTCGGTGGTCCGCTCGATCTCCGCGATGCGCTCGACATCCACACGCGCCCGGGCCTCGATGGTCCGCACAGCGTCGGGTGGCACCATCCCCGCCGCAGCCAGGGCGCGCAGGACAGCCAGCTCGACGCGGAGCATGCGTTCGAAGCGCGCCTGGTCATCCCACAGGACGCCCATCGCCGGCAGCGTGTACCGCGCGATCACCCGGCGACCTCCGCGAGCGCCCGCCGGCCGGACCGCCCGATGTCGGTCCGCCAATGCATCCCCGGGAACCGGATGTGGGACGCCCCGGCGTACGCCGCGCCGAGCGCCCCGTCGAGTTCCGGCCCACGACCGACCACGGTCAGCACCCGGCCGCCTGCGGTCAGCGGCGCGTCCGCCGTGCCGCCGATCCCGGCGCAGTACACGGCCGCCCCGGTCGCGCGAGCATCCGTGATGCCGGTGATGGGGTCGCCGGTGTGGGGCGCCTCCGGGTAGCCTCGCGCCGCGATCACGATCCCCGCCACCGCGTCCGGTGACACCGGCAGCAGGCTGCCGACGATGCCGAGGCGCCGCGCCACCTCGTCGAGCCGGCCGTGGGCCACTCCCTCGAGCAGCGGCGCGAGCGGGACCGCGAGCCGCGGCAGCGTGACCTGCGTCTCGGGGTCGCCGAAACGCACGTTGCATTCGAGGAGCCGCGGGCCATGGGCGGTGAGCATGAGACCCGCGAACAGGACGCCCCGGTAGGGCATGCCGCGCCGTGCGAGCTCCGCGAGGATGGGTCGATGGACCAGGTCCACGATCGCCGCGACCGCGGCCTCGTCGGGCTGGTCCACGGGCGAGACCGCGCCCATCCCCCCGGTGTTGGGGCCCAGGTCACCATCGAGCAGCCGCTTGTGGTCGCGCGCCGCGGGCAGCGCCAGGATCGCCGTCTCGTCGCACAGGGCGATGACGCTGACCTCGACCCCCTCGAGGACCTCCTCGAGCACCAATGTGCGTCCGGCCTCGCCGAACACGCCCTCGACCATCGCGGCATGGATGGCGGCCTCCGCGGTCTCGAGGTCCTCGCACACGGTGACCCCCTTGCCCGCGGCAAGGCCGTCGGCCTTGATGACGACACGACCGCCACGGGCACGTGCCTCCGCGAGTGCCGTGTCCGGGTCGCGGAACGTGGCGCCCGCGGCCACCGGCACACCCGCCGCGAGCGCGACCTCGCGGCACACGTCCTTGCTGCCCTCGAGCGATGCTGCCTCGGCACCGGGCCCCACGGTCGGGATGCCGTTCGCACGCAGGACGTCCGCGAGGCCAGCGACGAGCGGCGCCTCGGGTCCGATGACCGCGAGGTCGAAGCGGTGCTCGCGGGCCAGCGCGACGACGGCCTGCGGATCGGCGATGGAGACCGGCGCGACGATGGCCACATCGGCCATGCCCGGGTTGCCCGGCGCGACGACGACCTGGCGGACCTCGGGATCCTGTACCAGTGACCATGCGATGGCGTGCTCGCGGCCCCCGGCGCCGACCACCAGGACCCGTCGGCTCATGCGGTGGCGTTCGCCGGGCGTCGCGACCTGATCGCGACGCGCCCGGTCCGGACGATGGTCTGGGTCCGCTCGGGCCCCACCGACACCAGGGTGATGGGGACGCCCGCCAGCTCCTCGAGCGCGTCCACGTACGCGGATGCGGCCTCGGGCAGGTCCTCCATGCGTCGCATGTCGCCGAGGTCCTCGTCCCAGCCGGGGAACGCGGTGTAGACCGGCTCGGCGCGCTCGAGGTCGGCGAGCGGCAGCGGCCAGCGCGCGGGGCTGCCATCCACGAGATACCCGGTGCACAGCCGGACCTCGGGGAGGCCGGACAGGATGTCCAGCTTGTTGACCATGATGCTGCTGACGCTGTTGAGCGCGACCGCATAGCGCAGGGGCGCCGCGTCGAACCAGCCACAGCGTCGCTGGCGACCCGTCGTGGTGCCGAACTCCTTGCCCTTCTGGAGCAGGTGGGTGCCCGTCGCGTCGTCCAGCTGGGTCGGGAACGGGCCACTGCCGACGCGCGTGGAGTAGGCCTTCATGACCCCGATGACCTGGTCGATCTGGAGGGGCCCGATGCCCGCGCCGGTGCACGCGCCGCCGGCGACCGGGTTGCTCGACGTGACGTAGGGGTAGGTGCCGTGATCGAGGTCGAGCATCGTCCCCTGCGCGCCCTCGAGCAGGACATGCTCGCCGCGCTCCAGCGCGTCCTGGACCAGGTTGGTGGTATCGACGATGTGGTCGGCGAGCGCCGAGCCCCAACCGGCGGCCTCCGCCACGAGCTCATCGAGGTCGAAGGGCGGCAGGGAGAACGCGCCCTCCAGGACCGCGTTGCGTTCGGGCAGGATGCGCGCGAGCCGCTGGCGGAGGGTCGGTGGGTCGAGCAGGTCACCCATCCGGATGCCCACGCGTGCCGCACGGTCGGCGTAGGTCGGGCCGATGCCCCGCCGGGTCGTGCCCAGTCCATCGTTGGAGAGGCGCGCCTCGGTCGCTCCGTCGAGCGCCACGTGGTAGGGCATGATCACGTGCGCGTTGCGGCTCACCCGGACGCGGCCCGCGTCCACGCCGCGCTCCTGGAGCATCGCCATCTCGGCGAGCAGCGTCCGGGGGTTGACCACGACCCCGTTGCCGATGACCGGCGTGATGTGGGGATGGAACACGCCGCTGGGCACGAGGTGGAGCTTGAACACCTCGTCGCCGAGGACGATGGTGTGGCCCGCGTTGTCGCCGCCCTGGTAGCGCACCACGAGCGACACCGATTCCGCGAGCAGGTCGGTCGTCTTGCCCTTGCCCTCGTCGCCCCACTGGAGGCCGACGACCACGGTCGCTGGCACCCCTAGATGCCCCCCTGACGTACGAAGGCCCCGATCCTGCTGGACCGGGACCTGGATACACGGCGCCCTTGGCCTCCCGCCTGGGGGAGTGCGACCCGGCTCCGACCGCGTACCGGCCTCTCAGGACC
>JBEVIK010000311.1:0-10954 GCA_040510715.1 Candidatus Limnocylindrales bacterium | reverse complement strand
GGCGATGCCGCGCATGCGAGCTCGCCGAACATGGCCGAGGGCGCGTCGCTCGCCATCGAGGATGCCCTCGTGCTCGCCGAGGAGCTGGCCACGCGCCCGGGCATCGACGCCGCACTGGACGCGTTCGTGGCCCGGCGCCGTCCGCGGGTCGCGCACGTCCAGGAGACGACGCACCGGCGGGACCGCCTCCGATACGCGCCCGTGCTGGTGCGCCGGGTCGCGATGCGCGTGGCGGGCGACCGCCTGTTCCGGGCGCATTACCGGCCGTTGCTCACGCCGCCCTAGGCAGTCCTCGGGCCCGGACCGGGCCTCAGGCCTCGGTCAGGACCTTGACCAGGCGGTCCAGCTCCTCGTCGGTCATGCCCCCGGCGCGCAGCAATGCGAGCGCGCCGCCGTGGCGCTCGTCGAGGTGCCGCAGGACCTCCTCCATGTACTCCGGCGGACTCTCGGTCTCGACCGGCCCGCTGCGCCAATCCACGAGGTGGGGGTCGTCCACTGGTCCCGAGAAGAAGCCGGCCGACAGCGCGTAGTCGGCGACCACGAGCTCCCTCGGGACCCCCACCGCGGCGAGGATGATGGCGATGGCCACCCCCGTCCGGTCCTTACCCGCGGCGCAGCCGATGGCGACGGGTGTGCCCTCGGGCGCGATCACGGCGCGCACGACCTCCACGAGATGCGCGCCACGTTCGTCGAGGATGCGGCGATACATGCCCACGAGGCCGATGTAGGGGGTCGGATCGTCCTCCTCGAAGGCCAGCAGCGGGATGCTCCGGTACAGGACGCGGGGTGAGTCGCGGAACACGCTGGGTGCCTTGGCGAGCTCGGACGGCCAGCGCAGGTCGATGGCCTGGCGCAGCCCCAGATCGAGCAGGGCGGCCTGCGAGTCGCCCGGCAGGAGGTCCAGCGAGTCGGTCCGCAGGAGGGTGCGCCATCGGGTCCGACGTCCGGCCGCCGTGGGGTATCCACCGACATCCCGCAGGTTGCGGGTGCCGGGAAGGGGCAGGTGTCGGTCGGGATGGTCGAGCGCCGGGGGCACGACGGTCGGGGTCTCTGGGGTCATCATGGGTAGCCTATCGTGCCTCGCGCGTCAGGGGTGGCGATCGACCGAGACCCACGCCCGGTCGATGGGACAGTGGATGACCGCGGTCCGCCGGGACGCGAGCGCCTCGACCAGCGCCGCCTCGAAGGCCGCATCATCGGCGGCGCGGAAGCCCACGGCGCCACACGCCTCGGCGACGGCGACCGCGTCGATCGAGCCGAGCTCCGATGCCACGTGCGCCCGCCCATGCCGGTCCTGGTGCATCCGCACGGTGCCATAGCCCTGGTCGTCGAGCACGACCACGATGGGCCGGGCGCCCTCTCGGACCGCGGTCTCGAGCTCGGCCATGGACATGGCGAAGCCACCGTCGCCGCACACGGCCACCACCGGCCGGTCGCCGTGGACGAGCGAGGCCGCGATGGCAGCCGGGATGGCGTAGCCCATGGACCCCGACGTCGTGCCCAGGAACGTGCCGGGGCGCAGGAACCGGTATCCGCGGGCGAGCCATCCGGCGGCATTGCCCGCGTCGGTCGCGATGATGGCGTTGGAGGGCAGGGCAGCCTGCAGGGCTCCGATGACGCGACCCGGATGGACCCCCGGCCCCGTCCACTCCCCTCCCGACACGTCGGACGCGGCGAGGAACGCGTCACGGTCCTCGGCGAGACGCTCCAGGCGCCAGCTGCGGTTCTCGGCGTCGAGGACCTTGCCCCGCAGGTCCGCCCACGCGAGGTCGAGGAACCGGGCGGCGTCCGAGGCGATGGCCAGGTCGGGGGCACGCAATCCGCGCGTGGCGGTCCGAGGCTCGAGGTCCACGTGGATGAACCGGGTGCTCGGCGACGGGATCCGATAGCCGTGCGTGGTGACCTGGTCGAGGCGCGCGCCGATGACCAGCAGCACATCCGCCTCCTCGAGGCGCGGGCGCACCGTTTGCGCGCCCCACGTGCCGGCCATGCCCAGGTAGCCGGGATGGTCGTTGGGCACCACGTCCGGTCGTCGCCAGGACGCGATCACCGGCACACCCAGCTCGTCGGCGAGCGCCAGCAGCCGCTTGCTGGCACGTGCCCTGGTCACGCCACCCCCCGCGAGGATGACGCCCCGTCGTGACGCCGCGAGCCACTTGACCGCCTGGCTCACCGCGTCGCGGTCGGGGATGGGGCCGGACGAGGGCGCCGGCGGGTGCGCACCGTCGGCCGCGACCTCGTTGCCGAGGAGGTCCTCGGGCAGCACGAGCGCGATTGGGCCAGGGCGACCGCCCAGGAGCTGGCGCTGCCCCTCACCCAGGACGCGCGCCGCGTCCCCCGGTCGCTCCAGCTCCACCGACCAGCGTGCCAATGAGCCGATGCCGCTCGCGAGGTCCGACTCCTGGAACGCCTCCCGTCCCCGGTGCTCGCGACGGACGCCCGAGATGAGCGCGACGACGGGCAACGAGTCCTGGCGCGCGGCGTGGATGCCGATGGCTGCGTTGGCGGCACCCGGGGTCCGGGACGCGAACAGCACCTGCGGCCGACCGGTGACCTGCGCGGCGGCGGCGGCCATGAACGATGCGGCACCCTCGTGGCGGGTCGCCACGACGCGGACGCCCGCGTCCAGGAGCTCCTCGGGCAGGCTCAGGGACCCCTCCCCCGGCACGCCGAAGGCATAGCGGACGCCGGAGCCCGCGAGCCGCTGGGCGACCAGGCGCGCGACGCTCGTCCGAGCCACCGGCGTGGCGGCTGCCGGCGACGCTGCCTCGGCCTCGTCGTCGTGCGCGAACCCCTGCTCAGCAGCCGGCGCGGACCCGGGGTCGGCAGCCGGCACGGACCCGGGATCGAGGGCCGCGGTCTCGTCGTCCTCCGCGGACCCGCGATCGGCGAGCGCATCGGGCTCGTCGTATGGTGCCGGCTCCGGAGCGGCAGCGGCCGCCTCGGCCTCGGTCAGGGCGACGTGACCGTCGTCCAGACCATCGACAGGATCACCACCACTGCGACCAGCCCCACCAGCAAGCGTGCCCAGCGGCTCTCGATCATCGTCCACCTCAGCGATAGTTGGTGAACTGGAGCGCCACCGGGAACGCGTCAGCGTCCTCGCGTAACCGGGTGATGACCTTCTGGAGGTCGTCCTTGCTCTTGCTGGTGACCCGCACCGCGTCCCCCTGGATCTGACCCTTGACCTTGGGGAAATCGTCGCGGAGCAGCTTGCTGATGCGCTTGGCGACGTCCTCGGGCAGCCCCTTGCGCAGCCCGATCCGCTGCCGAAACAGGCTTCCACCCGCGGGTTCGAGCGTCCCCCAGTCGAACACCTTGAGGGACAGGCCTCGGCGGACCGCCTTGGACTCGATGAGGTCGCGCATGGCCTGCGCCCGCAGCTCCGAGTCCACCTTGAGCACGATCTCGTCCTTGCCCAGCTCCAGATCCGCGGTCGCCCCCTTGAAGTCGTAGCGCGTGCCGACCTCCCGGCGCACCTGGTCGAGCGCGTTCACCAGCTCCTGCCGGTCGTAGTCGCTCACCACGTCGAACGATGCGTCACCCGCCATGGGTCCCTCCCCTCATGCCGGTCGCTCGACGGAGAGCGAGCTGTCCCTGCCCACGGCCCGGGCCAGCGTCCAGCCTCGGAGCCTGCTGATGAGCCGCTCGTCGTCCAGCTCGAGCGACAGGAAGCCGCGAGTGCGGATGCGCTCGCCATCCGCACGCTGGGTATGCGCGCCGTGCCAGCTCGCGAGGACCGTGCCCCCGCTGATCCAGATGCGCTCCGCATCCCACTCCACGTTGGCGCGGGCCTCGGCGTCGGCGTTGAGCGACTCGCGGATGGCGTTGGCGCCCACGCGAGGCTCCTCGAACGGGTCGGGCCGGTACTCCGCATCCTCGCGGAACAGGGCCACGGCGAGGTCCACGTCACGCCGCTCCGTGGCGGTCTTGAGGCGCGCGAGCAGATCCTGCCCGTCGCCGGGCGTCAGAGATGGCATCGGTGTCATCGTACCAAGGGGGCCGGTCCTCAGCCTCCCGCGTCGCGATCGCTGGTGAGTCCGACGCTCACCGAACGCGCGTCGAGCATGGCGACGAGCCGCTCGGCGATGACGTACGAGCGCCCACCCCCCATGACCAGCACGACGTCGCCGGGCTCGACGGCGCCGGCGAGGTGGTCGGCCGTCGCCTCCACCGAGCCGGGCGCGATCGCGGCGGCCCCGCCCCGCGCCGTGATGGCAGCCGCGAGCGCCGCCGCGCTCGCGATCGTGGTGTCCGGGTCGCGGCCGGCCCAGATGTCGGCGATGACCGCGCGGTCGGCACCCGTCAGCACGTCCGCGAACGCGTCGAGCATGGCCGCGGTGCGGTGATAGGTCAGGGGCTCGTAGACCGCCCACAGCCGTCGCCCTGGGTAGCGTTCGCGCACCGCGTCGATGGTCACCGCGATGGCGGTCGGATGATGTCCGTAGTCATCGATGACCAGCACGCCGGCGGGCTCGCCCTTGACCTCCAGCCGGCGTCCCACGCCAGCGAACGTGCCCAGGTGCTCGGCGACCTCCTGGGCGGGGACGCCCAGGATCAACGCCGCGGCGGCCACGCACAGCCCGTTGGCGGCGTTGTGCGCCCCTGCGAGCGCGAGCCGTGCCGTCAAGGGCCGCTCGAGCCTCCACGCCCCTCCACGGGCCTCGATCGACAGCTCGCCGCGCGCTCCCATCCGGCCGACGAGGTCGACGGCGCGCTCCGTGTCCGGAGGGACCAGCGCGACCCGAACCAGGGCTCCCGGCCACTCGTCGAGCCGCTCCACGAGCCGGTCGACGCCGGGATCCCCGATGTTGGCCACCAGCGTCCGTGCCTCGGCCCCGGGCGCTCGCAGCCAGCCCTCGAAGGCATCGAGCACCGACGCCTCGTCGGCGAACACGTCCGGGTGATCCCATTCGGCGTTCAGGAGCACGGCCACGGCGGGTCGGTAGGCGTCGAAGTTGCCCGCGTACTCGTCGGCCTCCACCACGAACGCGTCTCCCCTCCCCCAGCGGGCGGTGCCCGGGCTCCCGCCCGTCAACGACCCGGGGAGCAACGCGCCCACGAATGCACCGGGGTCGCGTCCGGCCCGCGCGAGGACGTGGACCAGCCAGCCGGAGCTGGTGGACTTGCCATGGGTGCCCGCCACGCCGACGAGTCGCCCGCCATGGGTCGCGGCCGCGTCCGCCACGACCTGCTGCCAGGGCTCGGGCATGATGCCGGCCGCGACGGCCGCCCGCAGCTCGGCGTGGTCGGGATCCACCGATGTCAGGGCCTTGGTCACCGCGAGGCGGTCGACGATGGGGTGCCCGCCCGTGGTCACATGCGACGCGTCGTGCGCTGGAGCGACCGGCACGCCGAGCGCGTCGAGCGCGACCGTGTAGGGCGATGCGCCGCCTGGGTCGCACCCCGTCACCACCGCTCCGGCACGCGCCGCGAGCCATGCGGCCGCGGAGGCCCCGGCACCCGCGGCTCCCATGACATGGATCCGCTGCGCCTCGGGGATCGGCCGCGCATCGCGTGCCGCGGACAGGCCGCGGCCGATGTCGGAGCTGTCGCGCGTCACGGCGGCGGTCTGATCAGCCGACGCGCTCGAGGAGCGCGCGCAGGACGGCGGCGGTACTGGCGCGCTTGTTGGCGCTCCGGTCCCCGTCCCACAGATGACGCACGACGACGACGCCGTCGCCATCGGCGACCCCCACGAAGACCAGGCCGACGGGCTTGGTGGGCGTGGCGCCCGCGGGCCCGGCGATCCCCGTGACCGAGATGCCGATGTCGGTCTCGAGGCGCTGCCGGATGCCCGCCGCGAGCGCATGGGCGACCTCCCCGGATACCGCGCCGTGGGTCGCGAGCAGGTCGGCCGGCACGCCCGCGAGCCGGCGCTTGAGGGAGTCGCTATAGACCACCGCACCGCCCAGGTACCAGGCGCTCGACCCCGGGATCTCGGTGAGCACGTGGCCCACCAGCCCACCGGTGCAGGACTCGGCGGTGGCGAGCGTCAGGCCTCGCGATCCGAGCTCCTCCCCCACCCGGCCCGCGAGGGCCACGAGGTCCTCGAGCGGTGCCTCGGCTGACTCCGGCTGGGCCGGCACGGGCGAGACGCGCCCGCTCACGGGACCGGGACCGGGTCCTCGCCGTTCGTGACGCTCCAGATGCCGCTCCCGGAGCGGTCGCTGAGCTGGACCGGGGCATCCCCCTGGACGCCGACCATCGTCCGTCGCTCGCTCCGGGCGAGGAACGTGACCATGTCCCTGGCCTGGACCACGATCCGGTCCCCGGCACGCAGGCGTCGTCCGGACTCCACCTCGACCCCGTCGGCCGTGACCTGGAGCCATGCCCTGCCACCGGGACGTGCCCCCAGCACGACCACGAAGCCCTCGTAGTCCACGCGGATGCGGCGGCGCTCACGGGTCCGCGTCAGGAGGTCCGTGGGCTCGGTCTCCACGATGACCTCCCAGCGGCCGGGCGCGAGCACCAGCTCGTACTCGAACGAGCCATCCCTGACCCGGACCTCGGTGGTCCCCGGGTTACCCGGTCGCTTGCCCTCGCTGAGCCAGCGGGTCCGCACCCGCACGCCCGGCGCATCAGTCTTGCCCTGCACGGTCACCTTCGCGTCACCGCTGCGGGTCCCCGACCGAGGTGACGACACCTGGAGGGTGGCCGGCCCGACGCTGGGTGCCGGGGTCGCCGCCCCGGTCGGCTCGATGGTCGGATCCGGTGTGTCCGTCGGGCTCGCGATGATGCCCTGCAGCGGGGTCGGGGCCGGTGTCGGCTGCGCCGAGGGCCTCGCGCTCACGGGCACGTTCACGATCATCCGGAGAGGGTCCGCATCACGGCCGGTCTCCGGGTCACGGGTGCGGATGGTGAAGTCGTTCTGGCCCTTCTGCACCGCCAGGTCCAGGGTCCACCGGCCATCGCCGGCGGCGAGCGCGGAGCCGGCGGGCTGCTCGGTCGCATCGAACACGTCGATGGTCGCGCCCCCGGGCGCGGTGCCGGTCACGTTGACGCTGGTCTGGTCCGGCGCCACCGTGCGCACCAGCTGGCCGTCGAGCGTGAGTGGCGGCACCTGCGAGAACCGGGCCAGCTGGAGCCCGACGTATCCCGCGAAGGCGAGCACGATGACGGCCAGGAACGCCGCCACCAGCACGCCCGGGGTGAGCGTGAACCCCCGCCGCGGATCGGTCAGCGGCTGGGGCGGCACCACGACCGAGACCCTCGACGATGACCGGGGCGGCGCGATGACCGTGTCCGGGCCCTGCCAGCGATCGAGCACCTCCGCGGGATCAAGGCCGAGGTACAGCGCGTAGTTGCGCAGGAAGCCCTTGACGTAGACGGAGCCCGGCAGCTCCGCGAAGTCGCCCGCCTCGAGCGCGGCCAGGTGCCGCGCCCTGATCTTGGTATCCCGCTCCGCGCGGTACAGGTCGACGCCCTTCTTCTCGCGCGCAGCGTGGAGCATGTCGCCGACACCGGCTGCGGCGTACGCGTCGACCGTTGCCCGGTCGCGGCCCGTACGTCGGCCGACGCGGATCTGCTGGCGCGCGGTCATGAGAGTCGGTCGATCCCCTGTTCCCTGGGCTGCGGACATGGCGACCGGATGGTCACGGCATGTCAAGGATACGACGTCCCGCTAGTGGTGACTGCCGGGACCTCCGGGCCCCGGTCCTGACCGGGTCGTCATCCAACGGACCCGCCCCGTCACCGAGACCATCCGCGGACTCCTCCACCCGCGGGGACCGACCAGTCTGGCGAGCCGATCAGCCCCGCGGCATCCTCACGATCACGTATGTCCGCTCAGGTGCCGACGACATCCGCGGCAGCCGAGCGCCCAGACCCTGGGCGGTGATCCGGCCTCACAGGTCGTCCACATCCTCGGGGCCGCGGATCCAGTTCTCGGGTCCGTAGACCTGGCGCGGGACCGCCGGGTTCCGCGGGTCCTGCGGTCCGACGATGCCGAATCGCTCCAGCTCCTCCATCAGCCGGCTGGCACGGTTGAAGCCGACCTTGAGCTTGGTCTGCATCATCGAGGTGCTCGCCTTGCCCGTCTGGAGCACCAGCTCCGCGGCGCGCGGGGTCAGCTCGTCCTCGGCCATCCGGGCGAGCCACCCGAACTGCCCGCCACCGCCATCCTCGCTGTCCTCGCCGGCGCCCGCGAGGACCTCCGGGTCATACGCGGGCTGGGGCTCCTGTGCCCGCCAGTGCTCGGAGACGACGCGGACCTCGGCGTCCGACAGGAACACGCCCTGCAGGCGCACGGGCCGCGGCAGGTCCGACGGCTGGTAGAGCATGTCGCCCCGGCCGATGAGGTCCTCCGCGCCGGGCGCATCGAGCACGGTGCGGCTGTCCACGTTGGAGGCCATGGCGAACGCGATGCGGCTGGGCACGTTGGCCTTGATGAGCCCCGTGACCACGTTGACGCTCGGCCGCTGGGTCGCGAGCACCAGGTGGATGCCAACGGCGCGCGCCTTCTGGGCGAGCTTGACGATGGGATCCTCCACCTTGCGCCCCTCGCGCATCATCAGGTCCGCCAGCTCGTCGATGACCAGGACGAGATACGGCAGGCGCTCGTCCTCCTCGACCCGCGGGCTCGCGTTGTAGGCGCCGATGTTGCGCTCGCCCCGCGCCGCGAGGAGCTTGTAGCGGTCCTCCATCTGGCCGACCGCCCAGCCGAGCGCCGCCCGCGCCTGGTTGGGCTCCATGATCACGGGTGCCTTGAGGTGCGGCAGGTCCGCGTATGCCGCCAGCTCCACGCGCTTGAGGTCCACCAGCACCAGCTCCACCTCGGACGGGG
The DNA here is from genome assembly GCA_040510715.1 of Candidatus Limnocylindrales bacterium. Taxonomy (GTDB): domain Bacteria; phylum Chloroflexota; class Limnocylindria; order Limnocylindrales; family CSP1-4; genus JAFMJV01. Next base: position 2,169 of record JBEVIK010000311.1, on the reverse strand, counting down.
TGGCGCGCATCAACAGGCTGGTGATGAGGGCGTTGACGCACACGCTCTTGCCCGAACCCGTGGCGCCCGCGATGAGCAGATGTGGCATCCGGGCGAGATCCACGGCGTATGCCTTGCCGGACACGTCACGGCCGAGCGCGAACGTGAGCTTGGAGGTCGCGTGCTCCATGCGCGCGTCCTCGTAGAGACGCCGGAACCCGACCACCTCCGGGGCGTGGTTGGGGATCTCGACGCCCACCACGTCCTTGCCCGGGATGGGCGCCTCGATGCGGATGGAGCGCGCGGCGAGCGCCATCGCGAGGTCGTCCGAGAGCCCCTCGATGCGCGACAGCTTGACGCGCACATCCGGCTTGACCTCGTACTGGGTCACCACCGGGCCGCTGTTGACGGCCCCCACCTGGGCCGGGATCTGGAAGCTGCGCAGCTTCTCCTCGATGATGCGCATGTTCCGGTCGTGGTCGATGGCCTGCCCGTTGGCGGGTGGTGCGCCGTGGTCCAGCAGCGCGATCGCGGGGAGCGCCCAGATGCGCGGCGGCCGCACCAGGGGCTCAGGCTCGAGGACCCCCGTGGTGGCGCGCGCCATCGCGGGCATCCCGGCGGTGCCCGGTGCTCCCGGCGCGCCGGGGTCGGGGACCCCCATCGCGGGAGTGCCGTTCTGGGATCCCGTCGCCGGCTCCGGCCGCCGAGGGGGCGGTTTGGCGGCGTAGTCGCCGGGACCCGAGCCCGACCACACCGTCTGGCTCAAGGGCGCAGGGCTGGGCACCGGCTGCGGCAGCACCGGGATGCTCTCGGTGCGTTCCGGACGCGCGGCGGGCACCTCGGCCTTCGACCGAGCGGGGGGCTGGACCGTCCCGGGGGTGGCCATCGACGGATCCTGGGCGGCCCGTGCCTTGGCGGCCACGATGGCGGTGCCAGCGAGACCCGCGACCGCTCGACCGCCGGTGGACACGGGCTGCACGAGCGTCTTGAGCGTCATCTCGAACAGCAGCAGGATCCCCGCCACGAACATCCCCGCGAGCACGAAGAACGCGCCCCAGGCACCGACGAGGGCGACCAATGAGGAGGACACCCAGTGGCCCAGGGCCCCACCTCCGAGTGCCAGGTCCTCATCGGATGGACCGCGTCCAGAGAGCAGGTGGATGAGTCCCTCGCCCGCCACGAACACGAGCAGGCCGCCGAGCGTCAGTGCCACCCAACCCCGCTGGACGCGCGTGCCGCGCTCCACGAGCACGCCCGCCACGACGAGCAGCACTCCGAGCAGCCAGGCGCCCTGGCCGAACCACGGCCGGAGCACCTCCCGAACGAAGTCCCCGAAGACCCCCTGGCCCGCGAGGAACAGGGAGACCAGCGTGATGGCGCCCAGGACGATGAGCACGATGCCCACGATCGAGCGCAGCGTGCCCGGCTCGATGAGGGGCCCGCGTGCGATGCGCGGCGAGCTGGGGCTGGGCTTGCGGCGCGTGCTGGCCGCGCGCGGGCGACCCTTGGTCGCGCCCGCCTTCGGGGTGGGCATCAGACCTCGACCACCACGGGCATCACCATCGGCCGGCGGCGGGTGGACTCATAGAGGTACTTCGATAGCTCGTCCTTGAGCTTCTCCTTGAGCAGCGCCACCTCGTTCATGCGGTCGATCCGGTCGCCTGGTCCCTCGAGGACGCGCGCGATGCGCTCCGTGGCCCCCTTCAGGAGCGCCGCGTCGGGTGTCGCGACGAAGCCCCGGGTGACGATCTCGGGCTTGCTCACCATGCTGCCGTTCTGCCGGTCCACCGTGACCACGCACAGGAAGATGCCGTCGCTCGCGAGGGCCCGCCGGTCGCGCAGCACGACATCCCCGACCTCCCCCACCGTCAGGCCGTCCACGAACACCATGCCCGCCTCGACGGCACTGCCTCGCCGGATGAGCCCGTCCGGGAAGAACTCGAGGGGCTGGCCGTTCTCGAGGATGAAGATGTTCTCGGGGGTCACGCCGACATCGGCCGCGATCCGGCCGTGCGCCACCTGCATCCGGAACTCGCCATGGACGGGGATGAAGGCCTTGGGTCGGGTCAGGTTGAGCATCAGCTTGAGCTCCTCCTGGCTCGCATGGCCCGAGACGTGCGCATGTCGGATGGCATGGTAGTAGACGTTCGCACCCACCTTGAACAGGTTGTCGATGGTGCGGGCGACGTA
>JBEVIK010000310.1:0-11811 GCA_040510715.1 Candidatus Limnocylindrales bacterium | reverse complement strand
CGTCTCGGTGGGACGGACCTGGGTGGTCCTCGGCGAGGGTGCGTCGGCGCGCATCCTCGAGGAGCACCTGCCCGATACCCCCGACGCCGACCCTGCGACCACCCAGCGGGTCTGGTGGGACACCGTCGAGGTGGTCCTCGGCGACGGCGCCTCGCTCGAGGTCGCGGCGCTCCAGGACTTCGATCCGGATGTCATCGCGGTCGTCAACCGCGATGCCACCCTGGGCGAGGAGGGGCAGCTCCGCTGGGCCCTCGCGTCACTGGGCGCGCAGCTCCATCGGAGCCGCATCGACAACCGCCTGGTCGGCCGGGGCTCCACGGTGCACCAGGCGGAGATCGGGTTCGGTCGGGGCAGCCAGCTGTTCGACCTCACCTCGTACACGCGGCACGTCGGCACCGACACGACCGGCGACCTGCTGTCGAAGGGCGTGTTCACGGACCGCTCCCGGGGCTATATCAAGGGCCTCATCGAGATCACCCGCGCGGCGACCGGCACGGATAGCTACCTCGGTGAGTTCGGGATGCTGCTCACCAAGCGCTCCCGCTCGGTGACCATCCCCAGCCTCGAGATCGACCAGCCCAACGTGCGCCGGGCCGCCCATTCGAGCTCGGTGGGTCCGATCGACGAGGCGCAGGTGTTCTACCTGATGAGCCGCGGCGTGGACCGGGATGCCGCCCGCCGGATGATCGTCCTGGGGTTCCTCGAGCCGGTCGTGGCGCGCATCCCCCTGCCCGACGTCCAGGACCGGCTGCGAGGGCTGCTGGAGGCGCGCTGGCCGGCGGCCGAAGCGGTGGCAGCCGCCGCCTGATCGAGCACGGGATGTCAGGGGACGTCCCACGACCTGGCCCGAACGGTCTACCCTGAGCGCTGGCTGCCTGTTCGGGCCGCCCCGCCGAGAGAGGTGTATCGGATGGATCCATGGTTGCAGGCGGCGGCCATCGGGTTGCTGGGCATCCTGATCGGGCTCGCCTTCGTGTTCTGGGGGTTCCGGCTGTTCCTCATCCTGCTGCCCATCTGGGGCTTCTTCGCGGGCTTCCTGTTCGGCGCCTACGCGATCACGGCCCTGTTCAGTGATGGGTTCCTGGCGACGACCCTTGGCTGGGTGGTCGGATTCGTCGTGGGCATCGTGTTCGCGGTCCTGTCGTACCTGTACTACTGGTTCGCGGTCGTGTTCATCGGCGCGTCGCTGGGCTACGCCGGGGGCGTCGGCCTGCTCCATTGGCTGGGTAACGGCGGCGACAACTTCATGGGCTTCATCTTCGGGCTCGTCGGCGCCGTCATCGTCGCGGCGATCGTGGTCGTCCTGCGGCTGCCCAAGTACCTCGCGATCGTGCTCACCGCCATCGGCGGGGCGGCCGCGACCATCACGGGTGTGGCGCTCATCCTCAAGCAGGTCACGCTGGACGAGCTCCGGGGCGGCATCGCGGGCACCATCGCGGCGATCAACGACCTGCCGTGGCTGTGGGGCATCGCGGGCATCGTGCTGGCCGGTGTCGGCATCGCGTACCAGATCCGCCTCTCCGCACAGGCCGAGGAGATCGTCTACGCCACGTATCGCAACCCCGGCATGACACCCTCGACCACCTCCACGGCGCCTCCACCTCCGCCACCCTCCGAAACGTACTGACATGGGACCGGCACCCGCCCCGTGACGCGGCGAGTGCTGGTCGCCCGAACGGGCGACGTGCCGGAAGGCACGATGCACATGGTCCAGGTGGACGGCACCGATATCCTGCTGGTCCACCTGGACGGTCGCATCCGTGCCCTCCAGGGCATCTGCTCCCACGAGTACTTCGAGCTTGACAAGGGATTCCTGACCCGGGACTCCCTCACGTGCGCGCTGCACCTGTCGCGCTTCGACCTGGACACCGGTGAGGCGCTCGACCCGCCCGCGGAGCTGCCGCTCGTGATGTGGCCGGTGTCGATCGAGGGCGACACCATCCTGGTCGAGCTGCCGGACGGCCCCATCGCCATCAACGAGTAGCGCCCGGGAACGCCCGTCCCGGTCTCAGCCCGGCAGGGACGTGCCCAGCCCGTGTGCCTCGGCCGCCCGCAGGATCGCGTCACCCAGCACCAGGTCGGCGACACCCGTGCCGAGATGGACCACCACGAGCTGGCCCGAGGGTCGTGGCGCGTCCAGGAGCCCGCCGATGGTCCCGGCCGGGTCGGGGTAGCCCACGAAGATGCCACGCTCTCGGTTGGCCGTGAACTGGCCCACCTCGTCCACCACGAACCGGTCCGCCTCGCGCGCGATGGCGCCTGGCAGGCACATGTCGTAGTCCACCGTGACGACGAGGCCGGTCGTGGTGAACGCGTCCGCTGGCAGCCCCTGGCGCTCGGGCCCGAAGGAGACCATCGTGATCGCGACATCCGCGCCACGGATCGCGGCCTCGGCCGTGTCGCTGGTCACCACGCTCGAGAAGCTGCCCATGGACAAGGCAGTCGCGGCGACGGCCGCGGCACGCTCGGCATGACGGTCGTGGATGCGCAGGTGGGCGTCGGGCAGGACGGACCGCAGCACCTCGACATGCGCGTGGGCCTGGACACCCGCACCGACGAGGGCCACGGTGGGCGCAGGCTCGCGGGGACCCCAGGTGGCGACGGCGACGCCGCTCACGGCAGCCGTCCGCGCCGCGGTGATGGGTCCCGCGTCCAGGACCGCGCGCGGCCGGCCGGTCCGCGGGTCGCACAGCAGCAGCGTCGCGTGCAGCGCCGCGAGCCCGAGCGCCGCGTTGGCCGGGAAGCCCGACACGAACTTGACGCCCAGCAGGTCGTCCGAGCCGTCGCCCGTGGCGCCGGGCACCCAGGCCGGCATCGCGTGCGCCCACGACGCGTGCGGCCGCGGATGGACGCCGATCTTGGCAGGCAGCTGGGCATCGCCGGCGAGCGCGCGCAAGGCCCGCTCGGCGAGCACGAGCCGCTCCGCGACCGGCGGCATCGCCGCCTCGACATCGGGTCGGCCGAGGAACACCAGGGGTGGCTGATCGCCCATGTCCCCGAAGCCTACCCGGCGTGGAGGCCCCTGCGCCCGTACCATGCGATCGTGGATCCGGCTTCCGCCATCGGTCCCCCGGTGGATCCCACGCGCAGCGTCGCCAGCCTCCGCGCCGAGCGTGATGCCGTGTCCTCGTTCGGGGCGGCGCTGGTGGCGCTCTTCGTCGTGGGGGCGGGTGTGGCGTGACGAGCGTGGGGGACCAGACCGCCCGGGCACGCCTCGCCGCCGAGGGCATCGATGCCACGGCCTGGGGCAACGGTCCGGGCGATCGATACCCGGCGCATGCGCACGACTACGACAAGGTGCTCGTCGCGGTCGAGGGGTCCATCACGTTTCGGCTGACCGCGCTCGGCAGCGCCGTGGAGCTGCACGAGGGCGATCGCCTCGACCTGCCGTCCGGCACCATCCACGCGGCCGACGTCGGAGCGGACGGCGTGCGCTGCCTCGAGGGCCACCTCCCGGCAGGCTCCCTGCGCCGGGAGCCGCGCCGGATGGCAGACTGGGTGGCGGGATCGCGACGACCAGGGCTGCAAACCGACGGCGGCGGTGAGGCGTAACCAACCATGACGACCGATGTGGAGACAGTCCCGGACGCAGAGTTGGTCACCGCCGTGACGCGTGGCGACACGGCGGCGCTGACAGTGCTCTACGACCGTCACGCCTCGGTCGTGTTTCGTGCCGCATTCCGGCGTCTGGGCGACCGACAGCTGGCGGAGGAGGTCGTGCAGGACGTCTGGCTCACACTCTGGGATCGGGGAGGCCTGTTCGATGCCCGGCAAGGGTCGCTGCCCGGGTGGCTGTGCACCATCGCACGCAACCGCGCCACCGATCGCATGCGCTCGCTGGGCCGTCGTCCGGGCGCCCTGCCCCTGAGCGCGGTGTTCGCCACCGATGACGACCCCGACCGCGCGCTGGCGGCCGGGAGCCTGCTCGCGTCCGGCGGCTCCCCATCGGACCCGGAGCTGGTGGTGGACGAGCTGGCGCTTCGGGACACCATGACCGCCGCGCTCGCCGACCTGTCGACCGACGAACGGACCGTGCTCGAGCTGGGCTACTACGGCGAGCTCAGCCAGTCCGAGATCGCGGATCGGCTGGGGATCCCCCTGGGGACCGTCAAGACGCGGACCCGGCGCGCCCTGCTGCGCCTGCGACGTGTGTTCGCGCCGAACGGTGAGCTGCTCCCCGCCGACGAGGTGCCCGATGGACCACGCTGAGGTCCTCGAGCGCATCGAGGCCGCCATCGCGGGTCCGGGCGGGCTGGCACGCCTGGGTGCCGATGCCTCACCCGAGGCGGTGGCGGTCCGGGAGCACATCGCGGGGTGTCCCCCCTGTGCCGCGGAGTGGCGTGCGTGGTCGGTGGTCTCGCTCGGGCTGGCGGCGGCCGCGCCCGACACCATCGAGCCGCGCCCGGAGCTGCGGGAGCGGGTCCTCGCGGCGGCGGCGGCGCGGCCGCATCCCGCGGCGTCGGTCCCGGCACCGACCGCGACTCGCGCCCCGGTGAGCCCCGCTCCCGACCCGGCGCCAGCCATCCCGCCGGCACGCAGCGGCATCCGCATCGGACCACGCCGCCAGCGCGATGTGCCGGCGACGCCTCTGCCCGCCACTGCGCCCGCAGGCCTGTCGTTCCGATGGCTGCTGCTGGGCGCCGCTGCCGTGGTGGTGCTGCTCGTGGCGGGCATGGTCGTCGGGCGCCAGCTCGTGAGCACCCCCGAGGCCCCTCGCGGCGATCCAGGCAGGATCCTCGCCGAGGCCGCGACCATCCTCCAGGGGGGCGGGTTCGGGCTCGCGCGGCTCGAGACCCCCGAGGGCGAGCAGGGGGGCGTCGTGGTCGTGTCGCCCGGCTCCGGACGCCTTGCGGTCGTCTCAGGGGTGCTCGCGGCACCACCCGAGGGCGAGCGGTACGTGTGCCTGCTCGACCGGGACGGCACCGTGACCCAGGTCGGCTACATGCGCTGGGAGGCGACGCCGAGCGGTGGCAGCCTCGCCTATTGGGCGGGTGACGCGGAGCCGCCGGACCTGGGGCTGCCGGGCGACGTGTTCATCGTCCAGCTGGACTCGCCCGGTGCGCAGCCGGCGCTCACCGGGGAGTTCCAGGGCTAGGCCTCCCCCGGTCGCGCCTCCGGGGCAACGGCTGCCAGGACCGGCGCCGCGAGGCCCGGCGTGGCGAGGTAGTCCTGGTGGAGGTCGAGCACCTCATGGGCGAGTGGCGCGGGGCAGACCCCACCGCGTGACTCGATGGTCCACGCGATGAGGGCCGCTTCCTCCTCGCGCTCGACCGCGTCCACGTCGTACTCGTGCCTCGGCAGGCGGACGACGCTCAGCCAGGTCAGGGCCACCCCGACCCCGAGCCCGACGAGGACCAGCCACCACATGTAGCCGTCGTTCATGGGGCGCAGGATACCGTGCCGGGTGTGGCACCCTGCACGCGTGCCTCCTGCCCTCATCCAGGTGACGCCTCCGTCCGCGATCGAGGTGGGGCCCCTGTCGGTCGGCCTGTACGGCATCGGCTACGTGGTGGGCATCGCGGTGATGATCCTCGTGAGCCAGGCCGAGGCGAGGCGTCGCGGCTATGACCCGGGGCTGGTGACCGGGGCCATCCTGCCGGTGGCCATCTGCGCCCTCATCGGAGCGCGGCTGTACCACGTCATCGACATGTGGGCGTACTACCGCGATCACCTCGATCAGATCGTGCTGCCCCCCTACAGCGGCCTGGGCCTGTACGGCGGCATCGCGGGTGCCGTCGTCGGCATCGCGATCCACTGCAGGCGCAATCGCATCCCGTTGCTGACGGCACTCGACGTCGTGGTCCCGGGGACGCTGTTCGCGCAGGCCATCGCCCGCTGGGGGAACTTCTTCAACCAGGAGCTGTACGGACCGCCCACCGACCTGCCGTGGGGCATCACCATCGACTGCACCCACCGGATCGAGCCGTACCCCTGTGGCGACACCTGGCCCGAGGCGACGACGGGGTTCCACCCGTTGTTCCTGTACGAGTCGATCTGGAACGCCATCGGTGGCGCGATCGCGCTGTGGCTGTCACACCGCCGCGCCACGGCCCTGCGCCCGGGCGACATCGCCTCGTTCTGGATGATCTGGTACGGCGGCGGCCGGTTGGTGCTCGAGACGTTTCGGGCGGGCTGGGACTGGACCGTCGCCGGCGTGCCCACCGCCATGCTCATCGGCGCTGTCCTCGTGACGGTCGGCATCGCCTCCGTCCTCGTCCGCCACCGCCGGGCGGTCAGCGCCGATACATCGCGATGAGCTGCACTGGCCCGACGTGGCTGGACCGGGCGCCGTTGAGCACCAGGAAGTCCATCAGCCCGTTCCGATCGTGGTCGATGGCGGTCACCGACTCCGCGGCACCGCCCGAGACCCGCGGCATCGCCATGTGCCGGAACCTCCGGCCGTGGCCGCGGTTGAGCAGCAGCATGTCCGGCCGCTGCGTGGACGGCGATCCCTGCGCCACGTAGATGTCCTTGTCCCCATCGCCGTCGGCATCACCCGCTGCGACCGCCGCGCCATCGACGAGGCGTCGGGAGTACGCCAGCACGTAGCGGCTGCCCCTGCGGAGGTGGACGCGCAGGCGCGTGCGAGTGACCTCGATGATGTCCGGCCGCCCATCGCCGTTGAGGTCGGCGAGCGTGGCGTCGAGGGTCTTGGCCCTCGGCATCCGCGAGACCGCGGTCACGTCGATGAGCTTGCCACGCACGTTGCGCAGGATCCTGATGCCCCAGCCGCTCGGGCGATAGCCGCGGGCGCACAGCACCACGTCCTCCCAGCCGTCGCGGTCGAGGTCGCCCGTGGCCACGCAGTCCGCGCCAGTGCCGGCGTCGAAGCCGGCCGTGCTCCGGGCCTGGAAGCCATCACCGCCCGGGTTGGCAAGGACCCGGTGACGCGACGGCAGGCCATCGGGACGGTCGGGACGGTCGGCGAGGAACAGGTCCGGATAGCGATCGTGGTCCAGGTCGAAGAAGGCCGCCAGGCGTCCACGTCCGATGGGGTCGCTCGCCAGCAGCTCGGACGCCTGGTCCTCGTAGCCACCACCCCGCTGCGCCATCCACAGCTCGTTCCCCTTGAGCGCGACGCCCTTGTTCGCACCGATCGCGCAGTACAGGTCGATCCGGCCATCGTCATCGACGTCCGCCGCCGCACAGCCATGCCGGTCGTGGCCGGGAAACGCGACGGCGGGCGCACGACGGAACCGCCCACGTTCGTTGAGCAGCAACCACCCCGGCTCGGAATGGCGTCCGATGAACAGGTCGGGCCAGCGGTCGCGGTCGAAGTCGGCGCGCACCGCGCCGTAGCTGTGGATGGAGCCCGTCAGCCCGGCTGCGCGCGTCACGTCCCGTGCCCGGATGCGCGGGCGTGTCGCCGCTGCGCGCGTGTCCGCACCGGACGTCCGAGGCGCGGGCTTCGCCCGCACGGGTGCGGGCGTGCGCTCGGGTGTCTCGGTCGGCTGGGGGATGGCGGGCTCGGGTCCCGGCGAACGTGACGGCTCCGGGTCGGCCGATGGGTCGACCACCGCCGCGTCCGGGTCAGGCGCCCGCAGGACGGTCCCCAGGAGGCTGGCCGTCGCCGTCGAGGCAGCCCCGGCACAGGCCGTCGCGATGAGCGAGCGCGTGCCCCTGCCACCGACCGCCCAGGCGCTGCCGTCAGGTCCGAGCGCCAGCGAGTGGAGGTCCGTGGACCCCGATCCGGGCATGTCGTCGAGCTGCCAGCGGGTCCCGGTGCGCCACCCGACGAAGCCCTGCCAGCGGGCGCCGTCGGCGTCCCATCGCGTCCCGGCGACCGCGGGCTCGCCATCGGCGCGGACCTGGATGCTGCGCAGGACGCCGACGGCCCTGCCGCCCGCGGGGAATGCGACGTCCCGCCAGACCCGCCCATCCCACCGTTGCACCATGGGTCGGTACCGGCCGGCGCTGATGCGATACCCGGCAGCCCACGCGACCCCGGCGTCGGCCACGGCGACCGACGTGAGCACGCCCTCGGAACCCGAGCGCACCGGTGACACCGTCCGCCAGGCGCGCCCATCCCAGCGCACGGCCCAGGGTCGCGGCGAGCCGCCGATGGTGCGCCAGCCCACGGCCAACGCGTCGTGCGCGGATCGGACGTCGATCGAGAGGAGGGCACCCGTGGTGGCCGCGCTGATGGGCAGGCGGCTCACGCGCCACCCCCTCGACGTGCGTCGGACCACCAGCGGCCGCTGCCCGTGCCTGCCCACGGTATAGCCCACTGCGAAGGTCGCGGCGTCGGTCCTCGCCCGGACATCGACGAGGGCGCCTGCGCGGCTGCCGACGGGCCCTAGCGACCAGGGCCGCCAGCGACCAGCCTGCCAGCTCAGGAGCAGCGGTCGATACCCCGCTGACGTCTGGCGATAGCCCACGGACCACATGCGACCGGAGCTCGAACGGTCCATGCCGAACAGCGCGTGCTCGCCCGGTCGGCTCGCGATGGACATACGCGTCCAGGTACCGCCCTGGAGCGCCAGCGCGATGGGGGATCGCGGGGCCTCGGGGCCCGACGCGGTCATGCCCACCGCCCACGCCCGGTCGCCGGCGCGTGTGACGGCGGTGAGCATGGTCCGGGTCCATGTGCGGGCGATGGGTCGCGGGGCGCACGCCGCCGGATCCGGGTCCGTGACCTGGTCGGCGACGGCTCCGCCCAGGGGCACCGCGCCCATGTCGGACCGAGCAGCGTTGGTCCCGGGGACCGGGCCCGCGAGGCACAGCACCAGCGCGAGGCCCAGGACGCGGGACCGCGTCAAGTTGGTGGGCACGGCCACTGACTCTACCCGACGCCGTCCGTCCGGGTGCGCGGACCCGAGGCTCACGCGCGGGGCCTATACACTCCAGCGCATCGATGGAGTACCTGGACTCGGTCCTCGACCTGGTGGGGAGCACGCCGCTCGTGCGCCTGTCGCGCGTGACCCGCGAGCTCGGCCCCGCCGAGCACCAGCCGCTCATCCTTGCCAAGCTCGAGATGCTCAATCCGGGTGGCTCGGTGAAGGACCGTATCGGCCTGCCCATGATCGAGGCGGCCGAGCGCGCGGGCCTGCTCAAGCCGGGCGGCACCATCATCGAGCCCACCTCGGGCAACACCGGCCACGGCCTGGTCATCGCGGCTGTGCGCAAGGGCTACCGGTGCATCTTCGTGATGGCCGACAAGCAGTCCCGGGAGAAGCAGGATCTCCTGCGGGCCTACGGCGCCGAGGTCGTGCTGTGCCCCACCAACGTGCCGCCGGAGTCACCGGAGAGCTACTACTCGGTGGCCCGGCGGCTGGCGCGTGACATCCCGGGCGCGTTCCAGCCCGACCAGTACCACAACCTCGAGAACCCGACGGCCCACGAGCGCACCACGGGCCCCGAGATCTGGCGCCAGACCGATGGTCGCGTGACGCACGTGGTGGTCGCGTCCGGCACGGGCGGCACCATCAGCGGCGTCGGCCGGTACCTCAAGGGGCAGGACCCGTCCATCACCATCGTCGGCGCGGACCCGGAGGGCAGCGTCCTGTCGGGTGACACGCCGCGGCCATACCTCACCGAAGGCGTGGGCGAGGACTTCTTCCCGGGAACCTACGACCCCTCGGTGGTGGATCGCTGGGTCCGGGTGGGCGATGCGGACGCGTTCGCGGCCGCCCGCCGGCTGACGCGCGAGGAAGGCATCCTTGCCGGGGAGTCCTGCGGGACGGCCCTCGTGGCGGCGCTCACGGTGGGCCGCGAGCTCGCTGCGACGCCAGCCGGCAGCGACGCCGTCGTGGTGGTGGTGCTGCCGGACGGTGGACGCTCGTACATCTCCAAGCTGTACGACGACGAGTGGATGCGCAAGAACGGGCTGATGGGCAGCGGTGCCGGGCGCGAGCGGGTGCGCGCGGTGCTGGCCGGGCGGCATCATGGGCCCGAGCTGCCACCGGTCGTGCTGGCCCGGACCACGGAGCGGGTCGAGCAGGTCATCGAGACGCTCCAGCGCTGGGGCATCAGCCAGCTGCCCGTCACCGAGCGTGACGATGACGCCATCGAGGGCATCGTGGGGTCGGTGGACGAGAAGCAGCTCCTCGACCGGGTGTTCCGCGACCCGGGCACCGTGGACCGGACCGTGGGTGAGGTGATGGCACGGCCACTGCCGACCATCGACCTCGACGCGTCGCTCGATGACGCCTTCGAGGCGCTCACCGGCGACGCCCTGGCGCTCATCGCGGTCCGTGACGGGCGTCCCGCCGGCGTGGTCACCAAGCTCGACCTGCTGGAGCACCTGACACATGTGGGGCGTTCCGGCACCCATTGACCGGGGACACCCGCGTCCTGGCGTGACAGGCTGGTGTAGCATCGGCCGATGACCCGGGCGTAGGCGATCGCTCACGGATCGTCGCCGCCCATACCTGGTTCGGGCTGTGGAAGCCGACTCCGACATCGCTCCGCGATGTCCCACGCGCGGCCGGTCCGGCGCTCACGGTGCGGGTGTGTGCCCGCGCGATGGAGACTGCCGATGACCGCGACGCCCTCCACGGTCCTCCCGACCGCCCTCACCATGCTCGGCCGGGAGCGACGCGTGAACCTGTCCGTCCCGGAGCTCGTCGAGGCGGCGGTGCGCGGTGGCGAGGGCGTGCTCGCGGAGGGCGGACCGCTCGTGGTCCGGACCGGCGTCCACACGGGACGCTCACCCCAGGACAAGTACACCGTGGACGCCGGCGACGCCCATGACGGGGTGTGGTGGGGCGGCTTCAACCGGCCCATCAGCGAGGAGCGCTACGACGCCCTGCGCCAGCGGATGATCGACCATCTCGCCGCTCGCACGGTGTACGTCCGCGACTGCCACGTGGGCGCCGACCCGCGCTGGCGCCGGCGCGTGCGTGCCTACACCGAGACCGCCTGGGCCAGCATCTTCTGCTCCAACCTGTTCCGTATCCCGTCGGCCAGCGAGCTCGAGCACTTCGCGCCCGACTTCACCATCGTGGACGCTCCGTCGTTCCGCGCGAACCCCGAGCGCGATGGTGTGCGCTCCGAGACCGTCGTGCTGGTCCACCTCGGGCGCCAGGAGATCCTCATCGGCGGCACCGAGTACGCAGGCGAGATGAAGAAGGGCGCCTTCGGCATCCTCAACTACCGGCTGCCGGCCGAGGGCGTGCTGCCGATGCACTCGTCGGTGAACGTGGGCGCGGACGGGCGATCGGCGATCTTCTTCGGCCTGTCGGGGACCGGCAAGACGACCCTCTCGGCCGACCCGAACCGGACGCTCATCGGCGACGACGAGCACGGCTGGGGACCGGACGGCGTGTTCAACTTCGAAGGCGGCTGCTACGCCAAGACCATCCGGCTGTCGCATGTCTACGAGCCGGACATCTGGTCCACGACCCGTCGCTTCGGGACCATTCTCGAGAACGTGGACCTCGACCCGGTCACGCGGTCGCTCGACCTCGACTCCGACCGGTTCACCGAGAACACGCGGGCCGCCTTCCCGCTGCCCTTCATCAGCAACAGCGACGACACCGGCATCACCGGTCACCCTTCCGCGATCATCTTCCTCACCGCGGACGCGTTCGGGGTGCTGCCCCCCATCTCGCGGCTGTCGAGGGACCAGGCGCTGTACCACTTCATCAGCGGCTACACCGCAAAGCTCGCCGGCACCGAGGTGGGTGTCGCCGAGCCACAGGCCACCTTCTCCACCTGCTTCGGTGCGCCGTTCATGCCCCGACATCCCGCGGAGTACGCGGCGATGCTGGGGGAGCGGCTGGACCGGCACCGGGTCCCCGTGTGGCTGGTCAACACCGGCTGGACGGGTGGCCCGTACGGCGTCGGCCACCGGATGGTCATCTCGCAGAC
>JBEVIK010000309.1:0-7251 GCA_040510715.1 Candidatus Limnocylindrales bacterium | reverse complement strand
AGGATGGCGAGCTGGGTGCAGGCCACGTCCCGGCTGTTGGTCGTTCGGAGCGACCCGGTGATGCGGGCGATGGTGGGCGAAAGCACCTCGAACCTGACCTGGAGCCCAGCACTCCCTTCGCCGTATGCCCCGTCTTCCTCCGTCGGCGTCGCGCGACCGCCATAGCTCCCGCTCGCCGAGATCAGGACGAGGTCGCTGCCGTCGTGGTCCAGCACGGCCTCCACGGCGCCCGAGCCGCTGCCGGTCGCACCCTGTCGGCTGCCGCTTCGCGCCGCCGAGCACTGCGCCGACGTCGTGAAGTCCCGTTCACACTGGTCCGAGCCCCCGTCGTCGATGGCTTCGGCGCCGGCGTACACGGTGGCGAGGTCCAGCTCGACGGCGGCGATGACCGGCGCGACCCCGACGGGCACCACCATGCCCGCAGTGAGCGCAGCCGCGATCCCGCGGCGCATCCAGGTCCTGGGTGTGGTGAGTCTCATGGTTCGTCCTCCCGATGCACTGGGACCACCGCGGGCGCGATCGTGCCGATCGAGCCACGCTGCGGCTGGAAGAGGCGCTCCACGTGTCCGGTGGACGGCGCCTCGACGAGCAGGAACCAGGCGTCGTCCTCGGGGACGTAGACGGAGCGCAGGACCCGCACCGGGTCGCCCTTCGCGGCCATGCCGCGCGCTCGGGTCCGGGCGGCCTCGATGGAGGCAGGCAGGCCGTCGCGGTCACCCCCGGGTCGGTGCAGCTCCACGAGATAGCGGGTCAGGTCCATGAGCGGCACCGTAGGATCGGACACCCGCCGAGTAATCGGTGGGACCCACATGGAATCGCGACGAGGAGCGCCCGAGACGGGCTGCGTGCGACCCGAGCGTCAGGCCGAGAGGCGGCGCGCGAGCTCCGTGCGCGAGCGGACGCCGAGCTTGTCGTAGACCCGGGACAGGTTGGACTCGACGGTCCGGACCGACAGGAACAGCCGCCCGGCCACCTCCCGGTTGGACAGGCCCTCGGCGACGAGCTCGGCCACCTGTCGCTCGGTCTCGGTGAGCGCGGAGCTGCCCGGCTTGCGTCCCGCCAGTCGTGCCATCTCGACCGCCGTCCGCTCGGCCCATCGGGCGGCGCCGAGCCGGTCGAAGCCATCCAGCGCAGCCGTCAGGCGGTCGCGCGCCGCCGCCCAACGCCTCGCGCGCCGCTCGATAGAACCCGCTGCGAGCAGTGTCCGGGCCAGCTCGAACGGGTTCGGCAGCTCCTCGTGGGCCTCGAATGAGGCCGCCAGCGCACGCGCGACCCCCGCCTCGTCGCCACGGGCCGCAGCCACCAGCGCCCGACCCCGCCCCGCGATGGCTCGGTTCCAGGCACGACCCGTCGGCGAGCCGGCGTGCTCCACGAACGAGCACACCTGCTCGGCTTCGTCGATGCGACCCACGAGCACCAGCGCCTCGATCTCGTTGGCCACCACGCCGGGTTGCGACAGCTCGCCCTGGCCGATGCGCTGGAGCTCCATGCGGGCCGGTGTCAGCCACCCAAGGGCGTCCTCCGGGTCGCTCTCGGCGAGGTGGATGAACCCCAGGACCCCGGCCGAGCGGATGGTGAGGCCGAGATGCCCGCGCTCCGTGGCCGTCTGCTGGGCGCGCTCCGCGAGCGTGCGTGCCTCGCCGTGCTCGCCCAGGTGCGCGAGGACGATCGCCAGCTGGGTGCCCGTCACGGTCTCCTCGAGGTCGAGGCCGCCCTGCTGCGCGAGGGCATGGGCCTCACGCGCGGCGCGCAGAGCCGCCGACCAGCGACCCGCCCGAAGCTCGAGCTCCGCGATGCGCGCCTGGAGATAGAACACGCCTGGCTCGCTGCCCTGCAGACGCGCACGCTCGAGCTCAGCGTGGAGAAGTGGCGCGGCAGCCTCGAGCTCATCGGTGGCGACGAGGATCAGCGCCAGCTGGTAGGTCGGACGGTCCCACGGAGCGAGCGCCGCGATGTCGCGCTCGAGCTCGCGTGCGCGCGCCATCGCCGCTCGGTCCCAGGGCAACCCCAGGTGCGCCTCGAGCTCGCACGCGGAGGCGATCGTGGACGCGAGTCGCCGCGGGTCACCCGATGCCTCGGCGTCGAGCACCGCGGCCCGGGCGTGCTCGAGCGACCGCCGCAGGTCGCCGACGATACGATGGTAGTCACTCAGCGTGGTGTTGATCTCGGCGCACAGCGCCCGGTCGCCTTCCGCCTCCCGCAGTGCCCCCTCGCACTGGGCGATGAGCTCGGCGATCGGCGAGTCCTCGAGCCGGTTGGCGTGCCAGTGGAGCAGCGCCGCCCGTTCCGGGCCGGCTGGCACCTCCTCGATCAGCGCCTCGACCACGCCACGTGCCCGGATCGGGTCGCCCGCGGCCTCGTGGAGCTCGGCCGCAGCGAACAGTCGCCGTCGCCGGTCCGGTCCATCGCCCGCCGGGGTCACCCGGCCGGCCGTCTCGGCCACCTCGGCTGCGATCGCCGAGGCTCCCCGCGCAGCCGCGCGTGACGCCCAGGCCTCCATCTCGATCGCGAGCGCCTCGTCCGCGCCGTCGGCACCACGCGCCAGATGGAGTGCCCGCTCCTCGGGCTCCTTGGTCGCCTCGAACAGACGCCGGTGGGCTGCGCGTCGCTCCGACGGCAGCGCGCGCTCATAGGCCACGCTCGCGAGCAGGGGATGGCCGAAGCGGAGCCGGTCGCTGTCAAGGCTCACCACCCCCCGGTCGCGCGCCTCGGCCAGCCCGATGGGCCCGCCGAGGGCCAGCTCCACCTCGTCCCCGCGGCGATGCAGGCTCGCCGATGCGAACAGTGCCGCTCGTCGCGCCTCCGGTGACAGCCGGCCGATGGTCTCGGCGAGCGCGTCCGCAAGGGACGCCGGTGTTCGATCACCTCCCCCACGCACCAGCGCCCGGCCGATCTCGAGCGCGAACAGTGGATTGCCGGCGCAGGCGTGGTGCAGCTCCACGAGCCGGGGCCGAGGAAGGCGCAGCTCGAGCGCCGACCGCAGCAGGCTGTCGAGGTCGTCCACCGTCAACCCACCGAGCGCCACGGAGGTGCAGCGATCTCCCGCGAACGCCCGGTCGAGCCCGAGCGGCGCATCCGGTCCGCCTCCATCACGCAGGCTCACCAGGATCCGCACGGGCGCGTCGGCGAGGTGGCGGAGGGCGACACGGAGGACGCGGTCCGTGGCCGGATCGAGCCACTGGACGTCGTCGATGGCGACCACCACCGGACCCATCGCAGCGAGCGCAGCCAGGTGGGCGGACAGGGACCGCCCGAGACGCATCGCGTCGAAGGGTCCATCCGCGGCCGCCGTCAGCTCGTCGTCCGGGGCGAGTCGTGGGCGTCCCGAATCGATCAGGTCCAGCAGCCCGACGAGCGGCAGGTCCGCTTCCACCTCGGTGGGGCGTGCGACGAGCACGGCAGTCGCGCGCTCCGCCGCGTGCTGGCAGCCCAGCTGCCAGAGTCGCGTCTTGCCGATGCCGGCGGGGCCCTGGATGACGATGGCCGAGGCCGGGCCCGAGCGATCGTCGAGCAGACGGTCGATCGCTTCGACCTCGCGCTCACGCCCGACGAGCCCGTCCACCGTCAGTGGTCCTCGGGTGGCTCCGGGGGGAGGGGAGTCCGTACGGTGCGCCGCGCCTCCCGCGAGACGCGCAGGAAGTTGGAGACGTGGTGGACCGGCCGGATGTGGCTCGCCTCGCCGGCATAGATGGTGCGGATGGGCACCCACTCGATGGCCATGCCCGCGCGGATCGCGGTGGTGATCATCTCGACCTCGAACTCGAAGCCGGTCTCCTGGCTCCCGAGCAGCCGCCGCATGAGCGGCGCCGCGATGAGCCGGTATCCCGACTGGTTGTCGGCGATGTGACGCCCGACGGCCCATGAGAAGGTGCGCGTGCCCAGCTCGTTGGCAAGGCGACGCACGAACGGCATCTCCCCGAAGGTGCGGGAGCCGATGACGAGGGGTGCCTGCGTCGCCGCCCATGCAGCGAGGAACGCCGGGATCTCGGCGGGGTCGTGCTGCCCGTCGGCGTCCAGCGTCACCACCGCAGGACAGCCGGATCCGAGCGCATGGCGGAAGCCCATCCGGAGCGCCGCTCCCTTGCCCTGGTTGGGGAACTGGCGCAGGACGGTCGCCCCGGCGGAACCCGCCACCTCGGCCGTCTCGTCCTTCGACCCGTCGTCCACGACCACGACCGGCAGGTGCTCCAGCGTGGCCTCGACCACCGGGCCGATGCGGGTGGCCTCCTGGTATGCCGGGATGAGCGCGACGATGTCCACAGCGGAAGGGTAGACGCACGACGGGTGCATGTGCCCTCGCGTCCGCGATGCCGAGACCCATGGCACACTCGGCCGGCGCGATCCGCGAGGGACGTCGGGTGCGCGAGGACGCGAGGGATGCTGTCGATGTCGAGGCTGGCGAGGGCGTGCGCCCTGCTCATCGTGGGTGGGCTGATGGTCGGATGCGCGAGCCCGGCGCCCACCCGGGCCCCGAGCGTGGCACCCACTGAGGTCCCGAGCGTGGCGCCCACCGACGCCCCGAGCGTCGTGCCGACCCCGTCGCCCACCCCGGCTCCGAGCCCCAGCCCTGTCGTGAGCCTCGCGCCCAGCCCGGTCGCGAGTCCGGGCGCCGCCACCCTGGCGCTTGAAGCCCGGGACCTGTCATTCACGCCACGCGTGCTCGAGGCGGTCGCGGGGCAGGCGTTCGAGCTCACGCTCCACAACGCCGGCCGCATCGCGCACAACGTGACCATCGACGCGCCGGGTGTGCGACTCGCGGTCGCAGCGGGCCAGACCGGCTCGGTGGACGTCGAGGGACTGCCTGCGGGCGACTATCCGTTCTACTGCTCGGTGTCGGGTCATCGGCAGGCCGGGATGGAGGGGACGCTGACGGTCCGATGACGACCGAGAGGGATCGGGCCTAGCCCGACCCCTCTCGTCCAGGGACTCGGTCGCCCGTCCCAGGGACGGGCGTCCGGTCAGCCCGCTGGCGTGTAGCTCGCGATGCCGCCCCCGTTCGGGCACACCGCGCACGTGGTCACGTACACCGTGCCGTCACCGCCGACCGCGACGCCACCTGGCATCGGGAGACCGGTCGCGATGAGCTCGGGAGTGCCACCGCCCGCCGGGACCTTCCACAGCCCGCCCATCGGCAGCTGGCCTGGCGGCGTCGCGAGGAGGCCGTCGTGGGAGATCTCGAGCACGTAGAGCGCGCCGTCGGCGTCGAAGGCCACGCCCATCACGTTGGTGAAACCGGTCGCGTAGGGGACGGGCTCCTGGCCGCTCACGACCTGGAACACGCTCGCGCCGCCGTTCGGGAACGGGAAGCCGGTGAGCTGCCCGACATAGGCGGCCCCATCAGCACCGATGGCCACCGAGGTCGGCACCGGGTCCATCGGGATCATCGCGGGTGATGCGTTGGGGTCCGCGGACGCCGTCGGATCGGGTGGCAGCGGCTGGAACACGACGGGGAAGACCGCGGCAACGCTGATCGTGCCGTCGCTGGCGACGCCCAGGAGGTCGTTGCCACCCGCGTCCGCGACGAGGATCGTCCCGTCCGGTGCGATGGCGAGGCCGTTGATGTTGGAGTCCGGCAGCTCGTTGCCGGGCAGGGCCGCATCGGGGTTGCTCTCGCTCTCGAAGGCGACGAAGTCGGCGACGCTCGTGGACGTCCCGTCCGCAGCGAGCGCGTAGAGCTGTCCGATCCCCTCGCCGCCCTCGATGAGGGCGCGCGTGTCGGCCGCGCCGGCGGCGGGTCCCCCGACGAGGTAGAAGACGGTGCCGTCGCTCCCCACGGCCACCGCGGACGGCCCGAAGGTCTCACCGCCGTCTGTGATCGCGGACAACAGGCCATCGACCACGCGTGTCGGGATCCCGTCCTTCACCTGGCTGATGCCCGCCGTGGGCCCGAAGCACAGGTTGCCGAGCTCGGGATGCTGGATACACGCTTCCGTGCCGCCCTCGCCCGACTCGGCAACATAGATCGTGCCATCGGCGGCGACGGCGAGACCGCGCGGCGAGTCGAGTCCCGCCGTGACCTGCGTCCAACCGTCGGGCAGCGGCGGCAGCTGCGGCGGCGCGCCACCGGAGGCGGCCGGTGATTGGGCCGCTGCCGGCGCGGCGACCAGCAAGGTCGCGGCAGCGAGCGACAAGATCCGTGACACCCTGGGCATGGCATTCCCCTCCACATGCGCTTCACCTGCGGGCATCTCCGCGCGGGTGATCGGGGCCAATGGTGTCCCCGTTGTCAAGCAGATCCCCGACACCGCCCGGCGCGAGTCGCGGGACCACCCGGCCATAGTCGTCACGTCCTGGCGATCGGCGCCGGTAGACTCGCGTCGATGCCCGAGCTTCCCGAGGTCGAGACCATCGCGCGCGAGCTGCGGCCACTGGTCCTCGGCTCCACCATCGAGGGCTTCTGGACCGACTGGCCGAAGGCCATCAAGCACCCCGACCCAGAAGGGTTCGCCCTCGGCGTCTCCGGTCGCCGCATCGAGGCCGTCGGCCGGCGCGCCAAGTGGCTGGTCCTGGAGTTGTCCGGTGCCTGGGTCGTCGCACTCCAGGTCAAGATGACCGGCCAGGTGTTCGTGCTGCCCGTGGGCACGGAGCGGGACCGCCACGTGCATCTCGTCTTCCGGCTCGACCACGACCGCGAGCTGCTGGTGCGCGACATGCGCAAGTTCGCGCGGGTGGCGCTGTACCGGCGCGACGAGGCCGGCAAGGCCTTGGGCGCCGACGAGACCGACCCGTTCGACCAGCTGGGGCCCGAGCCGCTGGACGCAGCCTTCACGCTCAAGCGCTTCCGGGCGCTGATCCGCGGGCGTCGCGGTCGTCTCAAGCCGCTGCTCGTGGACCAGGCGTTCCTCGCGGGGGTCGGCAACATCTATGCCGACGAGGCGCTGTGGCGGGCGAAGCTCCATCCACTGCGGAGTGCGTCGTCACTCAAGCCAGCTGACGAACGAGCGCTCTACACGGCGATCCGGGAGGTGCTCACCGAGGGTATCGAGCACCGCGGTTCGTCCGTGGACGACTATGTCGCGCCCGAGAGCGGCCAGGGTGAGATGCAGGAGCACCTGGACGTCTATCAGCGCACCGGCCAGCCGTGCCATCGGTGCGGCCGACCCATCAAGCGCTTCGTGCTGGGCATCCGTGCCACCCACTTCTGCTCCTGGTGCCAGCGCCTGCCGACCGACGAGCGCACGCCCGGCAACCTGGCGCTGCTCCGGACCGCGCGGGCGACGACCGGCCGGCGAGGCACGCGCTGGAGCGAGC
>JBEVIK010000308.1:0-4424 GCA_040510715.1 Candidatus Limnocylindrales bacterium | reverse complement strand
CGAGGTACACCGCGAGCCCCTCGTTGAGCCAGCGCGGCGGTTGACGGTACGGGTTGTCCGTGGCGTCGGCGAACACCATGTGGGTGAGCTCGTGGGCCACCAGCACATCCACCCAGTCGCTGTCCACATCATCAGGTCGGATGACGCCCACCATCGTCCGGATGAGCGGGTTGGCCTGGCCCCCGACGTTCTCGCGCGTGCCGGGCCCCATGGCCCCGTACAGGGCCTCCGACGAGTCGTAGACGAAGAAGTCCATGGGCTCGACATCCGGGACGCCGAGGAGCGACGCCGCACGCTCGATGGCCCGGGTGCCGACCTCGAGCGCGCGGCGCGCGAACGCCTCGTCACCGGTGTACCAGTGGAGGGTCATGGGGCCATCGTCCAGCGAGCGCCAGTCGTACCGGTCATCGACGAGCGTGAACCGGGCGACCGGGCCCTCGACCGAACGATCGCCATCCACGGCACGGAAGCGGTAGTCCCGGACCGTGTTGGGTGCCGTGAACCCGCTGTCGGTGACGCGCGCCGTCCAGGCGCCGTCGGCCGTCTCCTCCACGAAGGCCTGTCGCACGTCGTCCGACGTGGCGCCATCGACGCGGGTCAGCAGCTCGACGCGGTCGGGCTCCGCATCGGCCTCGAACGTCGTGGAGAACTCGACGGTCTCGGTCAGGCTGCCGGTGGCGGTCGGCTCGCCGAACCTCAGTTCGAGGCCCGCCTGCGATGGCACCGACGCGTGGGAGGGGCTGGCGGCCGGTGCCGGGAGGGCGCTCACGGCGGTCGCGGGCAGGCCGCCGACGAGCAGACCGGCCGCGCCGACCAGGGCGATCGCCCGGAGGCGTCGTCGCCCGGTCACGGCGCCCATCCCAGCCCCGCGTACCGGATGATGCCCAGCCCGGGGTCGCCGGCCCCCAGCAACCCATCGCGGCTGAGCGCCCAATCCTCGGGATACTCGAGCGCGATCAGGGGGACCTGGTCCGCGACGATGCGCTGCGCTTCCTGGTAGTGCGCCATCTGCTCGGCGGGGTCATCGGTCGAGGCTGCGGCGTCCAGCGCGGCATCGAACGCGGCATCGCTCCAGCCGCCGACGTTGTTGGCGCTCCCCGTCTCGAGCAGCAGTCCCAGGAAGTCCTGGGGATGCGGGAAGTCCGCGGCCCAGCCGAGCTGCCACATCGCGGGCGGTTCCTCGTCGAGGCGTCGCGTGAACTCCGGGAAGGGCATGACCTCGCTGCCGAGCTCCACGCCGAGCTCGCGTCGAAGCTCCGCAGCGATGGCTGCGTCGTACTGCGTGCCCGAGGTGACGAGGGTCACGTCCGGGAACCCCTCGCCGCCGGGGTACCCGGCCGCAGCGAGGGCCGCACGTGCCGCATCCGGGTCGTGACGTGGGGAGAAGTCGCCCTCACCGCGCAGGTCGATGCCCTCCGGCACGACCGATGTCGCGGGGATGGACTCGGGGTCCGAGAGCTCCACCAGCCGGCGCCAATCGACGGCCCACCCGAACGCCTGGCGGACCCGCACGTCATCGAACGGTGGCCGGGTGGTGTCGAAGCCGAGGTACTGGACGTCGAGGCCCTGCGTCCGGCGGAGCTGGGGCCCGAGCACGGGGTCGTAGGCCACCCAGCGGGCGTCGAGGGCGCTGATCGGGACCAGGTCGACCGTACCCGCCTGGAAGGAGTCCACCGGTCCGTCGAGCGAGTCCGTCCGGTGGACGATGCTGCCGATGGCCGGCCGACCTGCCCAGTAGCGCTCGTTGGCCTCGAGCCGGATGCCGCCGGCGTCGTGGCTCACCGGCACATAGCCACCCGACACGACGAGCCCCTCGGGCAGTCCCGGGCCGGTGGCCCGGCTGCCCAGGTCGGACGGGACCACGGCGAAGGTCGGCGAGGCAGCTGCTGCGGGGAACCAGGAGGCGGGCCGGACGAAGTCCAGCGTCACGACATCGTCCCCCTGTGCGCGGATGCCCACCGCACCAGCATCGGCTTCTCCCGCGAGGTACGCGCTGACCCCCTCGACATCGTTGAGCAGGGCCGCGAGGGGCCCCGGCGCGGCCGGGTCGATGACGCGCATCCAGCTCGCCACGACATCGCGTGCCCGGATGGGCGTGCCGTCGCTGAACGTGATGCCCGGCCGCAGTCGGAAGCTCAGGTGCAGGCCGTCGTCGGACACCTCCCAGTCACGCGCGAGAGCAGGCTGCAGACGGCCATCCTGGTCCCACGTCGTGAGCCCCTCCCACACCTGCGCGAGAAGCGCGGCCGAACCCGCATCGCCCGCCCGGGCAGGATCCCACGTCAGGGGCGCGGAGCCCTCGATGACGAGGTCCGCCCGGTCCGGACGAGCGCCGGTCTCCATCGGCGGCGAGGTGTCGCGAGTCCCCACGAAGGCGATGGCGAGGAGGGCGGTGACGACCATGAGGGAGACCACGGCGATGGGGACGCCGACGCGCGCCAGTCGCCCAGTGGGTTCGATGGGGGGACCCGGCAAGGCGGGTCGTGTGGCCTCCTCCGCCCGGTCACGGTCGTCGGGCCGGCCGGTCAGGTCGTCCATCACGCGCAGTCTATGGCGGGTGCCCGGGTGATGCGTTGGAGGCTCCGGGGATGGGCCTTCGGAGCCGGTCGGAAGGACCCGAGCGCGTGCTACGCTCGCGGCGCGAGGGGCTGGGAGGCAGCGACCGGCAGTGCCCCTCTGCAAGGACCTGCCGGCGAGCGGCTCCCGCTCGCTGGTCGCTATCGCGGAGGACGCCGAATGACCGAGGAGCCCACCACGACCGACCCGGGATCGCGACCCGATGGTGTCGCGACGCTGCGCCTCGTGGGGGGTGCCGGACGGATCGAGATCCGGACCGACCCGTCACTCGCCGAGCTGTTCCGTGCGAGCCACGAGCCGGGCGTTCCCGAGGTGGTCGTCGAAGGCGATCGGGTCACGGTCCGCTACGCCGCGCACCGGCTGCTGGGGAAGCTGGCCGCGAACGAGGACACGAGCTCCCGCTTCGCGCTCTCGAGCACGCGTGCCTGGGACATCAGCGCGCCCGACGGCGTCACCGGGCTCGACGCCGACCTGTCGGGAGGACGCCTCATGGCCTTCCGGGTGGGGCACGGCGGCGGCACCGTCCGCCTCCGGCTGCCGCGCCCGACGGGCACCGTGCCCGTCGCCGTGGGTGGCGGGGCGCGGGAGGTCATCGTGTTCCGGCCGGCGGGCGTGATGGTCCGCGTGGCGACCTCGGGTGACGTGAGCCGCGTCATCATCGACAGCGGCCGACCCATCGGGCCCCTGGCGGGCAACACCACGGTGGAGCCGCCGGGGTACGCGCTCGCCGAGGACCGGTACGACATCAGCGTCAGCGGGGGCTGCGAGTCGGTCCTGGTGGCCACGGAGGACGCCGTTTCGGGCTGATTCTTGGTGCGAAGGCGCACCACCCGTGTGCTTCGGTGAGGTCCGGGGGGATCGGCGGTACCACGGCGTCAGGTACTGTTCGGCCATGCGACTCCTGCCGTTCCGTCGCCACCAGGCCGGCACCCTTGAGGCCCCGTTCGTCGTCCCCGTGGTCGACCCGCCCGGGTCGGTCCGGTTCTGGACCGACATGGCCAAGCGCCGGTTCATCCGGATGCAATCGATGGGGGATGCGGTCGAGTTCGTCGCACCGCGCACGCGCCTCTGGCCGGGCCAGGATCCGGGGGTCTTCGAGCGCCAGGTCGTGAGCCGCTCCACGCTCCCCGACACCGTCACGTGTGGCCGCGGTTACATCGAGGTGCTCTCGATCGAGGACGACGGCATCCTGGTCAACGAGGTGCGGACCCACGGCGACCAGGTCGTCGCCGCCCCGATCCGGGTGACCGCACCGTCCTGACAGGGCGCCGGGCCACCGGGCGTCGCCTTCGACCACGACACGGCCCGAGACCTTCAGACTCACCCGTGATGCGGGGATCGCGTCGGCCAGGGCGGCGGTCGTCAGGGCAGCCGGTCGCGCAGGCGCTGGAGCGCCCGTCTCGAGGACGCCGACTCGTACTCGGCCCACAGGCTCGTCAGCTCCGGTGAGCTCGCGCCGGCCGAACCGAGCCGCTCGGCTACCTGTCGCGCCAGCCTGATGTCGCGTGCCGCCGCGTCGAAGTCCCACGTGTCGAGCGCGCGCCGGACCACGACCGGTGTCACTCCCGATGGCGCCATCGCCTGGAGCTCATGGAACGCCGACCGCGCGTCGGCGCGCCCCCTGACGGCCCTCCGCCGGATGACCCCCGCTTCGACCAGCAGGTCCTCGGCGAACGTCAGGTCGGCGACGCCAGCCGGTGCCAGCCCCGCCTCATCGACGATGTCCAGCCACTGGCGCCAGTCCACGGGCCTGGTCCGCCGCGTGCTCGACCGGGTGACCGATGAGCCGGTGACCGGCGGCGCGGCCGAAGCTACGGGAGCCGGTGAGGGACCGTGGCTCGGCGGCA
>JBEVIK010000307.1:0-8702 GCA_040510715.1 Candidatus Limnocylindrales bacterium | reverse complement strand
AGGCGCTCGGCGCCGAGGTGACCGGCGCCTGCAGCGGCCGGAACACAGAGCTGGTCCGAGCGATCGGTGCCGACCACGTGATCGACTACACGCAGGTCGACCTCGAGGCGATCGACGATCGCTACGACGTCATCCTCCAGGTGGCGGGCACCGCGGCGCCCGGCCGGCTGCGCCGTCTCCTGACACGCGGCGGGACCCTCGTCCTGAGCAGTGGGCAGGGCCGCCTCAATGGCACGGATCGCATCGTCAAAGCGCTGGTGACGTCACCATTCGTGAGCCAGCGGCTGGTGACTTTCGTGACGCGGGAAAACCGCGAGGACCTCCTGGCGATCCGGGAGCTCATCGAAGCCGGGCAGGTCACTCCGGTCATCGACCGCACGTACACCCTGGCCGAGGCAGCGGACGCGGTCCGCTACGTGGGTGAAGGTCACGCGCGCGGCAAGGTCCTCATCACGGTCGGAGCCTGAGCCCCTTCAGGCCTGGTCGCGCACCGTGTACAGGGCGAACAGGCGGAGCGCGTGGCCGATGCCGGCCACGACCAGCGCGAGGAAGAACGGCGCCGCGAACAGGTCGATGGCGTAGATGAGTCCCTCGAGGAACCCGACGCTCTCGCGGCCCGTGAAGTCGATCCAGGCCATCACACCGTAGATGACCATCAACAGGGCGCCCGCCCAGCCCACCGAGAGGATCACCGTCGCGATGGTCGCGACTCGCTTCGCGTCCTGGATCAACAGCTCTCGCATCCTCGCCCTCCCATGGTCCCGGAACGCCCGATGGCGTCCCCGGATCGCTCCCTCACTGCGTGGGCACCGTCGCATCCCTGTCAAGCCGTGCCGCGTACCGGCCATGTGCCCATGACAGGAACCAGCGGTCGAGACCCAGCCAGCCGGCATTGCGCCACGCGACCACGAGCAACGTACCGAGCACGATCATCACCGGGTTCGCGCCGAGCACGCCAGCGAGCACGAAGTTGGCGTTGAGGAACACGCCGCCGAAGGCCGCGAACCCCGTCAATAGACCGACCAGCAGCGCGATCCCCACGACCAGCTCACCGAGCGCCACGAGCGTCGCGAACGATCCCGCGTTCGGGACCACCACGCTGTTCAGGAACTCGGCGTACCAGCCGGGGGTGTTGGGATCCGATATCGCGCCCTGGACGAGCCCCTGGATGGGCGCACCATCACCGAACAGCCACGCCCCGCTGGTCACCTTGGACCAGGCGCTCGGCAGGAACACGGACGCGAGATAGAGTCGCACCACGAGCCAGAGCCAGGCGGCGGTGGTGCTCGCGAACAGGAAGCGCGCCCAACGAGGTTCGCCGAGGTCGGCAGGACGGACGATCGGCGTCGACGGTCCCGTGGTCATTTCAGGAACCCTCCAAGGTCGATCCGGTGCGATCTCGCGAACATTCACGAAGGATGCTCGCCACGTGCGCTACGATCATGACCTGATGCGATCGAGATGGATGGTCGCATGACACGCACGAGAGGTATGAGGGATGCGGAGACCCATCGGGGTCATCTTGCTGGCGGGCGCAGCCGGGCTGGCGGGCTTGTACCAGCTCTATCTGATGCTGGTGTATCTGGGCTGGGTCGATTTCAACGTGATCGGCCGGTCAGTCACGTTCCCGGATGAGCAGTGGGGCGCCGCCCTGTGGTCGCTGTTGATCGCGGCCATCTGGTTCTGGGTCGCCGCGGGGTTCTGGAACCTGCGCGCGTATGCCCTGCAGTTCGGCATCTTCATCAGCCTGTTCACGCTCATCTGGGGCTTCTTCGCGCTCCTCTTCGGCAACACCGTCGAGGCGCAGACGATCCCGTGGCTGCTGGCTGGCTTCATCTACCTCTACCTGAGCTACCCCGGAGTCCAGGAAGCGTTCATCAAGAACGAGATGTCCAAGCTGACGCCGGAGCAGAAGGAGGCGATGGAGAACCTCGCCAAGGCCAACGCCGCCGCCAACACCAAGGCGCCGGGAATGTGACACGCGGCCGGCGCTCCAGCCGGCCCGATCCAGCCCAACGATCCGAAGGCACCGGTCCATCCGACCGGTGCCTTCAGCGTGTCCGGGAGCGCGCAGCCTGGGGCATGCGTCTCCCGCACAGGCACGACTGGCGGCTCGCGTCCGTGCCCGGATCCGGGCACATGGCGCCGCTACCATCCCTCCGTGCGCCAGGCCAACGGCGGCGTGCTCCATGTCCGGCGTCGGAGCCTGCCGCCCTTCATCACGGAGCTGTGGGAAGACCCGACGGCCTTCCGCACCCTGGTCTCCGCCTGCGTCGCCATCGCAGCGGTCGGGCTGGACCCCCACATCCTCGATCCCGGCATGCCCAGCATCCGTGTCGCCCTCGGGCAGGACGAGTCCGTCCGGAGCCTGCTCATGGTCAGCGCGGTCATCCAGGCCGGCCTGTTGCTGCTCGGCGGCTACCTCGCCGATCGGTACCGGTCCGAGCGACTGCTGCGGGCCGCCCTGGCGGGACTCGCCATCACGTCGGTCCTCGCGATCCCGCTGGGCGTGGAGACGCTCGTCATCCCGATACGGGCGATCGCGTGGCTCTGCGGCGGGCTCGTGCTGCCCTTCGCGATCGGTGCCATCGCGATCGCGTACAGCGGTCCCGCCCGCGCGACGGCCCTGGGAGCGGCGTACGGCGTGCTGGGCGCGTCCACGGCGGCCTGGCCTGCGCTCGCCACCATCAACGGCGCCACGGGCTCGGCCTGGCCCGCCTTCGCCCTGTGTGCCATCGCCGCGGTCATCGCGTGGGTCGCCAACCGTCACCTGCCAGACATGCCAGCCGCTGAGCCCCGGCACCGATCGATGATCCTCGCGGTGGCGCTGTTCTCATTCGGGGTGGTGGCGATGGTGGCGTCCGTCATCCAGTACGGCAGCCAGGTCGATGGGCTCCGGGTGGCGACGTTCATCCTCGGCCTGGCGTGCGTCGTGGTCGCCCTCGTGCCACGTGCCGCGAGACGTGGTGCCGGGGCTGAGCCATCGGACACGCGCGTCGACCTGCGACCCGTCGCGGTGGCCCTCGCAGTGGGGGTGGTCATCGGGTTCGCGCAGGCTGGACCCATGCTCCAGCTCCCGCAGTTCTTCACCTACATCCAGGGCTCGGACCCGCTGGTCGCGACGATCGCGGTCGCTCCCTTCGTCGTGGCCCTCCTCGTGGCGGGACCCCTGTCCGGCTGGATGCTCCAGCGGATCCGGCCGCGGTCCCTGATCGCCGGAGGCGCGGTGGCCATCGGGCTCGCCAACATCCTCCTCGCCGCGATCCTGTACCGGGGGACCGGATACCCCTGGTTCATCATCCCGTACCTGCTCATCGGCGCCGGCTTCGTCATCGCGACAACGGTCAGGACCGCGGTCATCTTCGCCAGCGTGCCCAAGGGCTTGCCAGCGAGCGCCGCGGCGCTCAATGAGGCATCCATCGGGATGGGAAGCCGCATCGGGGTCGTGGTCGCGCTGGTCGCCACCACCACGGTCGCGATGCAGGACTACGCGGCACAGGTGGCCGGCATGTCCCGGGACACCGCGGCCTCCGAGCTCCGTGCATTCCGCCGACTCCTCGAGGAGCTCAACCTGCGACCCATGGTGGAGCTCGTCGCGGGTCTGGACGTCCTGACCCTGCGCGGGTACGAGGACGCCGTGGTCGAGGGGATGCGTTGGGCCTGGTTCCTGCCGGGCGTGGTCGCGATCGTGACCGGCATCCTCGCCTGGGTCGCCATGGGTGCCCGCGACCCCGTCCAGAGCGTATGGGAGCTGGCCGACGAGCGGCCCGTGCCCGTGCCTGGGGAAGCACCGGACCGAAGCACGTGATGGGACATGGTGCGTCGGCCCCGACCTGACGTGCCGCTGGGCCTCGTGGGCGGCAGGCATCGACGTCGGCCAGCCCATCGACCCCAAACGTACGGGCCCTGCGGGGACGTGCAGCGACCGGTGTACGTCTCGCTTGCGACCTGAGACACTTGGCGACCCTCCGAGGGTCTCAAGGCCATGGAGGCGATCAGCGGGGCCGTTCGATTGGACGTCGCAGGGACACTTGCGTCGGCGGCCGGGGGCGACGAGATCGCGTTCGCACGCCTCGTCGAGTCCCATGACGCCGCGATGTATCGCGTGTGCATGGCCGTCGGTCGTGACCATGGCATCGCGAGCGACGCGGTGCAGGCTGCCTGGACCATCGCGTGGCGGAAGCTGGGGAGCGTGCGCGACCCGGAACGACTCCGGGCATGGCTCATCACTGTCGCTGTCAACGAGACCAAGTCTCTGTTGAGGAGCCGCAGGAAGCGGTCGCTGACCGAGGTCTCGGTCGATGCCACGAGCCGGCCCGGCGGCCTCGATCCCGCGGTCGGTGTCAGCTCGATCGACCTGCGCGACCTGCTCGAGCGACTCGACCCCGACGACCGCGCTCTCCTCGCGATGCGGTATGTCGCCGGCTTCAATTCCACCGAGCTGGCGCGCGCCCTAGGCATCAGCCCATCAGGCACGAGGACACGGCTCGAGCGCCTCGTCGCGCGTCTCCGGCAGGAGCTCAGCGATGGATGACGACACCAGGTTCGAGCGCCAGCTTGCCGAGGAGCTCGATGACATGGCCGGGCCTGGCCGGGGAGTCGATGCCATGGCGATGACCCGCGCGGCCTCCGCCCGCCCGCGCGGGCCGGCGTTCCGATCGATCTTCAGCGCGACCAGGGTCGTCGTGGTGGGCGCCATCGCTGCCGTCGTCGCCACCGTCCTGGTGATCGGTGGGACGCCACGACCGGACCAGGATCTGACCCCCGCCGCTGCTTCGGCGTCGCCTTCGGCGCCTGCCACGGTGCTGTCCGGCCTGGTCACCGAAGTCGTGGAGCCGGGGGTCCTTCGGATCATCCGGGATGACGCCGGCCACGACCTGGATGAGGGCCACCCCGACTGGCGGTACGACCTGGATGACCTCGTGATCGGGAGCGATGGCTCTATCTGGCTCGCGACCACATTGCACGGCACCGACAACAGGGCGACGACCGACGACCGATCCATCTGGTCGCTCGGCCGACCGGGCAAGGTCACCATACCCCAGGGTGTCGGAGATCCCGTGCCCCTGGCGGACGGCGCGATCCTCTTCGTCGGCGATAGCCCCGTCCGCTTCGACGGGAGCTCGTTCAGGCCCGATGGTGGACCGCCGGCCTGGCCCGTGCTGGGTGGCACGCTCTGGGTCCTGAAGCCGGGCGACCTGACCGGCCTGGGCATGGATGATGTCGCCGGCGAGTCTCCGGGCGACCGTGTTGCCGTGATCTGGGATGGCGGGTCCTGGATCAGGCTGGGCGAGTGGGGCCGCGTGGCCTCATCGAACGGACGCAAGTGCCAGGCGACCGATGATGGCGTGGCCTGCGTCGATCTCGTTCGTTCCGGGCGCCGGTTCCTTCGAGGCACCCTCATCAACGGGGTCGCGGCAGCGCCCGACGGCTCGATCTGGGCGATCGCCGGCCAAGAGGAAACGGGCGACGGCGGCGGCCTGTTCCGGATAGCACCACCCTAGGTCGCCTGGCACCGCTGGGCGATCCGGACCCCGGACGGTACCTGGGGGTCTCCTGCGCGTGACCGGGGCCAGGTGTGGGTGTCGGCGGTCAGCCTGCAGCCGCGCCCGGCTGCCGGTATCCCACGGACTTCACGCGCCCGAGCGCTTCGAGCGTCTCCTCGACCGTCAGCAGCTGGGTGGTCTCGAGCTTCGAGAGTGCGCCGCCGCTGCTGATGGCGATGGCGACGGCCGCCATCGACACCGTGTCGGGTGCCTCCCAGAGGTTGTAGCCGTCGTACTCGCCCAAGGCATACCAGAAGCCGTGCAGCTTGCCGCCGACCGACTCGATGTACCTGCGCGCTGCTTCGCGGCGATCCTCGGGGTTGCTCGCCAGCCGAGCCCACGTCTCCGGCGTGTAGCTGAACCGCGTCAGATAGAGCGCCATGTCCGACCTCCAGCCGCCTGCCCGGGGCACCGTCGAGGACGATGGGCGCCGGGGGCGTGCCTACCGTACTCCGGCCAGCCATGGACCGAGCACGCGTGGGGGCCAGACGCGGATGGCCGAAAGCGATTCGCGCGCCAGCGGTCGGGCGCATCACACCCGCAACGCGGCTGCAATGCGGACCTGGCCTGCGATGCATCGCGCCCACCGAGCCGTCCGGTAGGCTCCGCCGCACCGCGTTGCACCGGAGACCGCCATGCGAGCCACCCGCCGCTCCGCTCAGCCGATCCCCGATGGCACGCCGGGTGCCCCATGGCGACGTCCCTCCCTGCTCGCCGGCGCGGTCGCCCTGGCCGTGACGCTCGCACCGGCGGGATCGGGAGCGGGACAGGGATCGGATCCCAGTCCGGCCGACGGGCCGGAGAGCATGCTCGTCCTCGACGAGCTGTGGCGGTCCACGGAGGCGATCTACACCGGCGACCCCGTCCTGTCCGGTGACGACGTGGTGGTCAGCGGCAGCGACGGTGCCCTGCACGCGCTCGACGCCTCCACCGGGGAGGCGCGATGGAGCGTGCCCAGCGATGACGGACCGGCACTGTCCTTCGAGCCTGCGCTGGTGGGCACCCTGGTGGTCGCCCTGGAGCATGAGGAGGGCGCCGAGACCGCACGAGTGACCGGGTTCGAGATGGTCGGGGAGTCGCCGGTCGAGCGCTGGTCCGTGCCGTTCGACGTGCTATCCGAGCTGCCGTATGGGACCCCGGTGGCCACCTCGGACGGCGGTATCCTCGTGGAGCTCTTCCGTGAGGAGGACGCCGCCCGACCTCAGGGGGAGCAAGGCCGGTCCCACGGCTACGTGGTCCTCGATCCCGACGACGGCAGCGAGCGTTTCCGAATGCTGTTCACCCAGTGCGAGGCCGTCGGCGGCGAGATCGTGGTCTCGCCCATGGACACCTTCCTGGGCGGAGCGGATACACCGCGGGGGATCACCGCCCGCGACGCGCGGAGCGGCGCGGAACGCTGGTTCCTGGGCGAGCAGGTGGATGGCTGTCCGCTCGTCACCGAGGACACCGTCTACCTGGACCCCTACGACGTCGAGGCCCACGCCGCGATCGACGCCATGACCGGTGCGCTGCGCTGGGCGATGCCAGCACCCTCGGGTGACGAGCAACTCCTCGCGGTCGAGGACACGCTCTATGTCACGCGCGTGGTCGAGGGACTGGACGGCCAACGGGACGCGCAGCGCGTCGTGGCCATCGACGGCCGCGACGGGTCCACGCGCTGGGAGTCCGGACCGGTGCCCGGCGAGATCGCCACCGCCGCACTGGACGGCGACCGTCTCGTGCTGGGCACGGCCGATGTGGACGAGCTCGTGCACGGCGGCCTCGTGGTGCTCGACGCATCGACCGGCAACGAGCTGGGCTTCGTGGACCGGGCGACCGACGGCGTGGCCGTGGTCGGCGATCGGATCGCCTCGAGCACCTGGGATCCGGATGCGGACGACCGGGGCACGCTCCGCATGCACACGACGCGCGAGGTCCCCGTGGTCACCGACCTGCCCGCCATGGTGCTGACCGCCGAGGATCTCGACGCGGTGGGGCTCCCGGGCTTCGGCATCGGCAGCGGCGGCACGAAGACTGGTGCGGAGTTCATCGAGGACACCGCCACGACTCGCAGCCTGTCGTCGGACGAGGTCGCCCTGCTCGAAGCGGCGCATCCCTCCCGCCGATACGACCTGACGCTGTCCCGTCCGTCCGACACCGCCGATCCCGCGTCCGCCGCGGCGGTCATCGTCGGCACATACGCCGTGGAGTACGCCGATGCAGCGGGGGCGTCCGCTGCCTGGGAGTTGCTCGAGGATGAGTCCGGCAACGACGCGGCACGCGACCTCGATGAGCATCGTGACCTTGGCGACGTGTCGGAGATCACCGTCGAGGAGGGCGAGGACCCCGCGAACGGCGCCCGCTACGCCCTGGCGGACCTGACCATCCGGCGGGGTGCCATGCATCTCGGCGTGGCGATGATCGATTGGAGCGGAGGTACGCCCGATCCGCTCGCCCTCCGCGCACTCGGCGAGCGTCTCGTCGAGCGTGCGGATACGGCCAGGGCGCATCCCACCCGGGCGCTGGGCAGCCGCCTGCTGCGGCTCACCGGCCCCGGGTCGACGCTCGTGCTGGATCGATTCACGGTTTGGGACAGCCGTCCTCAGGCCCAGGCAGGTCAGCCGATCACGGAGCCGGAGGACCCGAACGTGGCGACCCTCATGCGGATGCCCCTCGAGACCTTCGAGCTCCAGCTTCATCTCGCCCGGTCGGAGGGCGATTCGTGGATCAGCACGGGCGGCGACCGCTATCGCAGCCGTGAGGCCGCGCTGGATGCCCTGGTCGACGCACGTGAGGCGCTGGAGTTCAGCGATGGCCTCCTGGACCTGACCCTCGAGGACCTGCCCGAGCTGGGTGAGGGCGCCTTCGCGTCGAGCTACCGGTCCCCGTCGGGCCTGCGGTACGTGGGCGTTCATGTGGCCGCGGACACCCGGACCTCGCTGGTCGAGTGGGTCGGCGCCATGGACGAGCCGGACGCGCCCGCTGGGGTCCGCGAGCTGGCGGACCGGGCCCTGACCTGCCTCGTGGAGGGATGCCTGGAGCCGCAGCCGATCCCCGATGACCTGACGGAGTGAAGCGTGACCCCGCGATCCTGGAGGGGTCGGATGTCAGATCGGTGAGTCTGGTCGGGGCGGCGCCTCGTTCCCCGGGCAAGGAGGGCCTCGACCGAGCAGGCCC
>JBEVIK010000306.1:0-5198 GCA_040510715.1 Candidatus Limnocylindrales bacterium | reverse complement strand
ATGGGTTCGGCGGCC
This sequence comes from Candidatus Limnocylindrales bacterium, assembly GCA_040510715.1. Classification (GTDB taxonomy): domain Bacteria; phylum Chloroflexota; class Limnocylindria; order Limnocylindrales; family CSP1-4; genus JAFMJV01. The sequence goes on along the minus strand of JBEVIK010000306.1, from coordinate 5,183 downwards.
TGTTCCCGCTGTTCGGGTGGACCCCCGGGTTCGCCAAGGACCACACGCCGCGGTTCCCCGTCAAAGAAGTCACACCGCGCTCGGAGCCCACGAGCAAGCAGCAGGGCGGCACCGGCGGCACACCCGCCCCAACCGTCAAGCGCTCGACGGCCGACAGCGCGGCTGGCACCATCAGGCCGGCCAAGCGCAGCCGGCGAGGGAGACGCCGATGAGCGAGTACCAGGAGTTCACGGGACGGACGGTCGAGGAGGCCATCCGCGCCGCACAGGAGGCGCTCGGGGTCGCCGGCCTCGCCGACCTCGACTTCGAGATCCTCACGCCGGGTAGCCGGGGCGTGCTGGGCATGGGCGCGGAGCCCGCCCGCATCATCGCTGCCGCACGCTCGGCGTTGGGTGGCGCCACACCCAAGAAGGAGGCCGCGGCGTCGGAGCCCCTGCCCGCCCCGCGCCCACCGCGCGACGACCGTCCGCCGCGCGACGACCGTGGCCCGCGCGACCGGGATCGGGGTCGCGACCCCGGTCCGCGTGACCAGGCACTGCCGCCCCCGACACCCGCGGGTCCTGTGCCGGCTCCCTCGTCGGACGTTGTCGCTGAGCCTTCCATGGGCGCCAACGAGCACGTGCCCCTGCGCGAGCCTCGCCCCGATCGCCCGCCCCGGGATGATCGCCGCGGCGGCAGCCGGGATCGCGGCCGCCCCGGCCGCGACGACCGGCGCGGGTCGGGTCTCTCGCAGCGAGAGGTCGCCGAGGTCACCAGCGCTCGAGCGTCGCTCGCCACCGAGCGCGAGGAGATCCAGGCCGCCGAGGCGTCCCCCGAGGCGCTGGCCGCTGGCACCGAGATCGTGTCCCGGCTGGTCGAGCTCATGGGCTACCGGGCCAACGTCGCAGTCGCCACGGGTGACACCGCCAAGATCGACGTGACGGGCGCGGACGACTCGGAGCGGGAGGCGCTGGGCGCCCTCATCGGGCGCAAGGGCGAGCGGCTCTCGGCGCTCCAGCACCTGGTCAACCTGATGCTGTCGCGACGGATGGGCGCGTGGACCCGCGTGCTGGTCGATGTCGAGGACTATCGGGGGAGACGGGAGCGCCAGCTCGGCGAGATCGCCCGGCGTGCCGCCGAGCGGGTGATCGAGAGCGGCACCATGCTCCAGCTCGAGCCCATGCCGGCACTCGAGCGTCGCTGGATCCACCTCGCGCTGCGCGACGTGGCGGGTGTCTCCACCCAGTCCATCGGGGACGAGCCGATGCGCCGCGTGGTGGTCCTGCGCACTGCCGACTGACGCCCCACGCTGCGGGGCCGCGATCGTTCGCAACACCCCTGCAAGGCGCATCGACTCGCTGACGGGTCCCGCTGGGGGGTGCGGTCTGCCATGCTGGGGACGAGGACGTGGCACCGCTGCGTCCTGACGGACCTCGCATCGCAGGCAGCGTCGACATATGTCCACCCGTCCGCTGGTGCTCGTCGCGGATGACGAGCCGCGCATCACCAAGCTCGTCTCCCTCGCCCTGGGCGAGGAGGGATTCCGGGTCATCACTGCCGGTGGTGGCGAGGAGGCGCTGCGCAAGGCGGAGGAGTACCGCCCCGATGTCGTCCTGCTGGATATCGTGATGCCCGACCTGGACGGCATCGAGGTGATGCGCCAGCTGCGCACCTCCCGGCCCATCCCAGTCATCCTGCTCACCGCCAAGGGCTCGACCGCGGACAAGGCGAAGGGCCTCGACCTGGGCGCCGACGATTACGTCGCGAAGCCATTCCATCCCGATGAGCTCGCCGCGCGCGTGCGAGCGGTCATCCGCCGGGCCTCGGGCACCACGCCCGGCTCAGGCGTCGTCGCCTTCGATGACATCGAGATCGACCTCGAGCGACGCATGGTCACCCGCGACGGCCAGCTGGTCCAGCTGTCCCGCACGGAGTGGCTGCTGCTCCAGCACCTCGCGGCGAACGCGGGCAAGGTCGTGCTCCACACGGAGCTGCTGACCAAGGTCTGGGGCCCGGAGTATCGCGACGACCTGCAGTACCTGCGGGTCTGGATCAGCCGGGTGCGGCGCAAGCTGGGCGCCGAGCCGGGCGAGCCCGGGCGCATCAGGACGTTCCAGGGCATCGGCTACCTCCTCGACGTGGAGGGGCTGAGCGAAGCGCCCTCCGGTGACGGCGCCGAGCCGGACGCGACGCCCGACGACGCCTCCGAGCCGGTCCCCGCGGCCGAGGGACGCGACCAGGAGGACGCCGACAGGGCATGACCCGTTCCGGTGCGCCGGACGGGTCCCGCGACGCGGGTCCCGCACCCGTTGGCGACTCTCGGCTCCGCGTCGGTCTCGTGGCACCCCCGTTCGAGCGCGTCCCGCCACCGGGCTACGGCGGGACCGAGCGCGTGGTGCATGCCCTCGCCGTGGAGCTCGCGCGCCGTGGGCACGAGGTCACCCTGTTCGGCACGGGTGACTCGGAGATCCCGGGCAGGCTGCGGCCGACGACACCCGAGCCGGTGCGCGGCACGGGTGCCGCGGGCAACGCGGCGCTCCCGTGGCTGGTCATGACCCAGCTCGCTGCCATGCGGGACGCCGCGGACCTCGACATCGTCCACAGCCACCTGGACTGGGCCGGCCTGGTGCTGGGAGACGCGCTGGACGTGCCGGTCGTCGCGACGTTCCACGGTCGGCTCGACCTGCCCGGCGCGGCGGAGCTGCTGCGCGCCTCCCGCTGCCATCACGTCGCGATCTCCGAGAGCCAGGCGGCGACGCACCCCGGGACCCCGTGGGCAGCCGTCGTCCACAACGGCCTCGACCTGCGGGACGCGCCGTTCCTGCCGTCCGGGGAGCGGGGTCCGGAGCTCTGCTTCGTGGGCCGCATGGTGCCCGAGAAGGGGATCCTCGACGCCATCGAGATCGCCCGCATGGCAGGCCGCCGGCTGCGCATCGCGGCCAAGGTGGGTACCCAGCCCGCCGAAGTGGAGTATCACGAGCGCGTGGTCGAGCCCGCCATGCGCACCGCCGACGTCGAGTACCTCGGCGAGCTGTCGGGCGAGGACCGGGATCGCCTGTTCGCCGAGAGCCATGCCACGCTCATGCCCGGCGCCTGGCCGGAGCCATTCGGGCTGGTCGCCATCGAGTCGCTCGCGTGCGGGACGCCCGTGCTCGCGCGACCCGCGGGCGCGCTCCCGGAGATCATCCGCGAGGGTGTCGATGGCTGGCTCGCCGACGACCCGGCAACCCTTGCGGCGCGCGCGGACGATGTCGGACGCCTGGACCGGGACGCCATCCGCGCGTCCGTCGTCGACCGCTTCTCGGCGACACGGATGGCCGATGGCTATCTAGAGGTGTACCGTCACGTGCGAACGGGCGCGTGACGCACGGATGGAGGAGCGCACGATGGATACCAGCGAGGTCATGGACAAGGCCACCGACGAGGCCGAGGAGGCGGTGACCGAAGCGAGCGACGCGGCGACGGGCGCCGCGCAGCGGGCACGCGATGTCGTCGCCGACGTCGCGGACACCGCGCGATCCGCGGTGGAGACCCATGCACCCGCCGTGCGCGATGCGGCGGAGCAGGCGGTCTCGGCGGTCCAGGCACACGCCCCCGCGGTGTTCGAGGCCGGTCGTTCGACGGCCAGCGCGGCCTACGAGCAGGTGCGGCAGGCCGACGACGACCAGCTCGCCATGGGCACCGCGTTCGCGGCGGGCCTCGTCGCCGGGTTCATCCTGGCGCGCGTGCCCAAGCCGCTGCTGTTCCTGGCGCTCGTGCCGCTGGCGGTGCTGGGGGGCACGCTCCTGGGTCGCAAGGGTCCCTTCGCGAGCAAGCCCAAGAGCCGCTCGAAGACGTCGTCCAGCTAGCCGGCGGGGGACCGCCTGCGGCTCAGCGGTTGCCCTTGCGGCCGGCGCGTGCCGTGCCCGCCGGGAAGAACGCGATGAGCTGGATGGGTCCTTCCCGCAGCGAACCGCGCCCGTTGAGCACCAGGAAGTCCGCGAGGCCGTTGCGGTCGTGGTCGAGGACCACGACCACCTCGGCCGTGCCCGATCGCGCCTGCGGGATGCTCATGGGGCGGTAGCCCCTGCCCGTCCCGTTGTTGACGAGCATCAGGTCGCGCACCTGGCGGTCCGAGGTCCCCTGCGCGACGTACAGGTCCGGCCGGCCGTCCCCGTTCACGTCACCCGCGGCGACGCTCACCGCGTTCGTCAGCGTCCGGCGATAGCCGGTCACGTAGCGGTTCCCGCGCCGCAACAGCACGCGCAGCTCCCACGGCGTGACCTGGATGATGTCAGGCATGCGGTCCCGGTCCATGTCGGCGATGAAGGCATCCACGACGTTCGCGGTGGGGATGCCCACGCGCCGCGTGACATCGACCAGCCGCCCGCGCACGTTGCGCAGCACCCGGAGGCCCTGACCGTCGGGCCGGCCGCTGGCTCGCTGGCACAGGACGACGTCCTCCCAGCCGTCGCGGTCGAGGTCCTCCGCGACCACGCAGTCGGCGCCCCCGGCGGCCCCGAGGTCGAGCACCGAGCGCGGCTCGTAATGGTCACCGCTGGGGTTGGCAAGGACGCGGTGACGTGACGGCAAGCCGTCGGTCCGGTCCGGTCGATTGGCGATGAACAGGTCCGCGTAGCGGTCGTGATCAAGGTCGAAGAACAGCGCCAGGCGCCCACGGCCGACCGGGTCGGCGGCGCGCATGCTGACCGCCCGGTCCTCGAAGGTCCCGTCCCGCTGCTGGATCCAGAGCTCGTTGGTCTTGACGCCGGCCCCATGCAGCGCGCCGACCGCGCAGAACAGGTCGGTCCGCTTGTCGCCGTTCGCGTCCCCCGCGGTGCAGCCATGACGGTCGATGCCCGGGAACGAGGAACGCCTGGCGGTCGTGAACCGACCGTTGCGGTTGCGGAGCAGCCAGGCGGGCTCCGAGTGACGCCCGATGAGCAGGTCGGGCCAACCGTCGCGGTCGAGGTCCGAGCGCACGGCGCCATACGTGCTGGTCTGGCGCCGGTCGATGCCGACCGACGCGGCGACGTCGCGCGCGACGACCCGATAGCCACCCGCGCGTGCGGGCATGGGCGATGGCTTCCTGGGTGGCCGGCTCTTGCCCGGCGCTGGCGCCGGGATCACGGACGGCGAGGGTGCCGGCGACGCGGTCGCCTGCCCGGGTGGCGTGGCCGGCAGGTCGGGCGCGCTCGTCCCCACGGCCGGAGGTGGACCGTCGG